>NZ_JBICII010000043.1:0-73535 GCF_043101865.1 Pseudomonas sp. zjy_15 | reverse complement strand
ATGCGATCCCTCGTAGGAGCGGGTTTACCCGCGAAGAGGCCGGCACAGACACCAACAATTTTCAGTGCTGCTCGCCCGCCCGCTTCAACAGCTTCTTGCACCGATCCGACAAATGCACCACGCGCAAATGCTTGCCCGCCTTGGCATAGCGCTCGCGCAGGGTTTTCAGCGCCGCAACCGCCGAATAATCGACAAAGCTCAAATGCTGGCAATCCAGCGTGACCTGCGCCGGGTCCCCGGCCGTGTCGAACTGGTTGAGGAACGAGGTGGTCGAGGCGAAGAACAGCGTGCCATGTAACTGATAACGCTTGCCGCCCCCCGCGTCCTCATGGGTGTCGGCATATAGCTCGCGTGCATGCTGCCAGGCAAAGTTGAGCGCCGCGATGATGATACCGAACAGCACCGCCATGGCCAGGTCAGTGAACACCGTGACCACGGTCACCGCAATGATCGCCAGCACATCATTCACCGGCACCTTGTGCAACACCCGCAACGACGCCCAGGCAAAGGTCTGCTGGGCCACCACGAACATCACCCCGACCAGCGCTGCCAGTGGAATACGCTCGATCAGCGGCGACAGGAACAGCACGAACAGCAGAATCATCACACCGGCCACTACGCCCGACAACCGGCCTCGGCCATTGGAGCTGAGGTTGATCACCGTCTGCCCGATCATCGCGCAGCCGCCCATGCCGCCGCACAGGCCCGACACCATGTTCGCAGCGCCCAGTGCCACACACTCGCGGTCCGGGAAGCCACGGCTCTCGGTGATTTCATCGGTCAGGTTGAGGGTGAGCAGTGTTTCCAGCAGGCCGACCATAGCCATCAGCACCGCATAAGGGGCGATGATCTTCAGGGTTTCCAGATTCCAGGGCACATCCGGCAGGGCCAGCCCAGGCAGGCCACCAGCGATGTGCGCCATGTCACCCAGGGTGCGGGTAGGCAGCCCGAGCAAGTACACCAGCAGGCCGACACCGAGGATCGCCACCAGAGCCGGCGGCACCGCGCGGGTCAGTTTCGGCAGCACATAAACCACCGCCATGGTCAGCGCCACCAGGCCGACCATCAGGTACAGCGGCGTGCCAGTGAGCCAGTGTTCGCCGTCCTTGAAATGCTCCAGCTGAGCCATGGCGATGACGATGGCCAGACCGTTCACGAAACCGAGCATGACCGGGTATGGCACCAGGCGCACCAGCTTGCCCAAGCGCAGCACGCCGAACAGGATCATGACCACGCCACCCAGCAGCACCGTCGCCAGCAGATACTGCGCGCCGTGCTGCACCACCAGCGCGACGATCACCACCGCCATCGAGCCGGCAGCGCCGGAGATCATCCCCGGCCGCCCGCCGAACAGCGCCGTCAGGGTACAAATGATGAACGCGCCATACAGGCCCATCAGCGGGTTGAGGTGGGCCACCAGGGCAAAGGCGATGCACTCGGGGACCAAGGCGAACGAGGTGGTGAGGCCGGCGAGCAGGTCGGCGCGTAGTCGGGCGGGCTTCATGGGCTTCCTGTGGTTAAGTCCGGAGGACGATTTAAAAACGAGGGGCGGGATGTTACGGAATTTGTCGGACAGCGGCCACCGCTCAACGTACACGTTCCAGGCTCTGCACTGCCAGGTCCAGCGCACGCTGCATGTCCAGGCGTGCCGAACGGCCCAGATCCGGGTCGTTCAGGCGGCCGGATCGGCGCCGTCAGGTCTTCGGCATCCATCGCTTCGAAATCCTGTTCGACGCCCAGGGTCAAGGCACTGCGCCGCAACAGCATGCGCACCTGTTCCGGGGTAAGTGCCGGGTTGATCGACAGCATCGTCGCCACAGTGGCAGTCACCAAGGGTGTTGCGTACGACGTGCCGCAATGCGCAGCCTCGGCAGACACCGGGCGTATGCAGGCAGCAGCACTGACATCCACGCGCATGTCGATGTTGGAACTGTGGCGCTTGCGTAACCGCTCATCGCCAGCCCGGAGCGCACCAGCGAATCGACCTCATCACCCTTCACATTGCGTGCCCCGACCCGGTGAATGCCCCAGCTCCAGTTCAACACCCGCTCACCGCAACGCTGCAGCTGCTTGATGCGCAGCGTGTCCGCTGCAGCCTGTGCACCAAGACTGCAAAGCCATAACAGCAAGATCAGGACACCGTTCATGCAATCACCCCACGCGCTCCCTGTGAGTGCGACTTACGGGGCATCTCAAAGGTTCACCTGTGGCTGGCAACTGCCTGGTCGCGGGCGAGCCATTCGGCCATGGAAGTATCTTCCAACGCGTACTCGCCACGATTGGCTTTCCATACCAGCTCCTTGTCGCGCAGGGCATCAAGGGCCTTCTGTACGTTTGCCGTGTTGACGTTGGCTACCGCCTGGGCCTGCTCCAGCTTGCGGCTGACCTCTACCAGGGTTTGCTCGGTAAACGGGGAAAACGGCTGCCGGCCCAGCGTGCGCTCGGCCATGACCTCTAGCACTGCCTGCTGCAACGGCGTAAGTTCGTTCCAAGCGCTTTCGTAGTCACTCCACACCCCGGCTTGATGATTCAGCGCCCCATTGCGCAACAGTTCACCCAGGTTGCCCGCCTCACCCAGGCCGACGCTAACTTCGGCCAACAGTTTGTTGAGCATTTCCGGGCGCCGGCCGACCAACTCGAACGCGTATGCCAGGTCCTCTACCTTGAACTGGTTACTGTCGGCCAGGCGACGGTTCCACAAGGCGGTGATGAATTCGACATATTCACGCCCCAGCAACGGAAAGGGCGTGATGCTGGCACCAAAGAATGGCTGCTTGCTCTTGAGTACCAGGTTGGCCAGCTTGTCGCGACTAGAGCCCGTGAACACCAGGCGCAAGCCGTCTGGACGGTCGCCACGGTTAAGGTGGTCACGCGCGGCTTTCAGCGCGAACATCGCATTGAGGCCATCTTCACTGTTAAGGGCGTGCTGAGCCTCGTCGATGATCAGCACTACCAGCTGCCCTGACACTTGATGCAACACGGCAAGCGCCTGGGCCAAGGTAGTACCCGCCGGCAGTTGCGGGCGGGTGAAATCCCAGCTCAGGGTGCGCAGCAGGTTGACCTTGTCGATACCGGCCTTTTTCGCAGTCCTGGCCAGCGCACCTTCGAATCTGGCCAGCGCAGTACCGATGGCGCCACTGATGAGCTGCGCAGGGGCGGCGTCGCGATCCGACCACAGGTCGACGTAAACCGGTAGCCAACCGCGCTGTACGCATTCCGGTATGAAGTCGTTGTTGAGGAAGGTGCTCTTGCCCGTACGCCGGGGCGCGGCCAGGAACATGCCCGAGCTGTAATCGACCAACGACTCGCCGGCCAAGTCTTGGGCCAGTGCGTTGGCCAACTGATTACGGCGTAGGAGCGGGCGAACGGGAGACATGCAATTAACCTCAATTATCTTGCCTACTATAATTTATAGCCTACAAGATAAATCAGGATAATACGACCGTCTGCAACCGCGCCGGCGTGATCCGGATCCGGCAAAAAGTCAGCAAATTTGCCATCATGTTGGTTCCACCTGCGGAGATCATGGACATGCCGCTACGCCCCCTTTTCGCCTCCCTGTTGCTGGTTGCCAGCCTCACCACCCATGCCGCCACCGAGGTGGTGCCACTTCAGCATCGCAGCAGCGCCGAACTGCTGCCCGCCCTGCAGGCCTTCATCGGCAAGGACGGCACGATCAGCGCCTTCGAGAACAAACTGATCGTCAACGCCAGCCCCGAGCGCATCGACGACCTGCGCGCCCTGTTGCAACAACTGGATACCGCGCCCAAGCGCCTGCTGATCAGCGTCGACAACAACGATAGCAATTTCCAGGACAACCGCGGCAACGCACGCGTCATTCACTACGGCACCCGCAACCGCGATGGCGGGATGCAGCAGGTACAAGCCAGCGAAGGGCAACCGGCACTGATCCAGGTGGGCCAGAGCATCCCCATTACCAGCACCAGCACAGACGGCTATGGGCGCATTCAGAGCAACACCGAATACCGCAACGTGACCCAAGGCTTCTACGTAACCCCGAGCCTGAGCGGCGAAACGGTTCGTCTGCAAATAAGCAGCAATAATGACCGCATCAGCCATGAACGTGCAGATGTAGTGAAAGTACAAAGTACCGACACGACAGTCACTGGCAAGCTCGGCGAGTGGATCACCCTGGCGGGGTTCAACCAGCAGAGCCAAGCCGACCGCAGCGCGTCAAGCCATACGTACAGCACCCAACGGGGTGAAAACATGACATTGCGTGTCAAAGTCGACCTTGTCGACTGATCCCAGGCAATTCAAGGCTTCGACCAAAGGCCTTGAAACTGACTGCCAAGTCGCATTAGACCAAAGATGTAGTAAGGACAAAAAAGCACTACAAAACATTTGACAGGGTCTTTTTCCCAAGGGCATGATGGCCTCGCTCCCGCTAATCAGGGGCCCTGGCAAGGGCCTTCGGGGCGCGCTCCTTCCACCCCAGGAGGCGCCTCGTGTCTATACGGCCCACAAGGCGGTTCGACGGGATTGCGACTGCAACGAAGAAGTTGTCCCGAGGGACGGAAGCGCATCACCGCAGTACTGGCAATCGCGTAGCACCGCAGCAAGGCAACCACGAGCCGACCTGCCGGAGCGCACCTTCGCCTGGCCTGCCCAACCTTCCCCTTCGAGCCTTCTCGTTCGCCGCCGCACCCCTGCGAACAGGACAGCCGCCAGGCACCTGATCTGCCCAGAGCATCAGCACAATTAACCCAAGATCGATGCGACGAGGTTTATTTCCATGGCACTGACACGCGAACAGCAAATTGCAGCCCTCGAGAAAGACTGGGCCGAGAACCCGCGCTGGAAAGGCGTGACCCGTACCTACACCGCCGCCGATGTCGTTCGCCTGCGTGGCTCCGTGCAACCTGAGCACACCTTTGCCCGTCAGGGTGCAGAAAAACTGTGGAAGCTGGTCACCGAAGGTGCCCACCCGTCCTTCCGCCCCGACAAAGATTTCGTCAACTGCATGGGCGCCCTGACGGGCGGCCAGGCTGTACAACAGGTCAAGGCCGGCATCCAGGCCATCTACCTGTCCGGCTGGCAGGTTGCCGCCGACAACAACTCGGCCGAGTCGATGTACCCTGACCAGTCGCTGTACCCGGTCGACTCGGTACCGACCGTGGTCAAACGCATCAACAACGCGTTCCGCCGCGCCGACCAGATCCAGTGGAAAGCCGGCAAGAACCCGGGCGACGAAGGTTACATCGACTACTTCGCGCCAATCGTGGCCGACGCCGAAGCCGGTTTCGGCGGCGTACTGAACGCCTACGAGCTGATGAAGAACATGATCGAAGCAGGCGCCGCCGGCGTGCACTTCGAAGACCAACTGGCCTCGGTAAAAAAATGCGGCCACATGGGTGGCAAGGTACTGGTACCCACCCAGGAAGCCGTACAGAAGCTGGTGGCTGCTCGCCTGGCCGCTGACGTATCGGGCGTACCGACCATCATCCTGGCCCGTACCGACGCCAACGCCGCCGACCTGCTGACCAGCGACTGCGACCCGTACGACCAGCCGTTCGTGATTGGCGAGCGCACCCGTGAAGGCTTCTACAAGGTCCGCGCCGGCCTCGACCAGGCCATTGCCCGCGGCCTGGCCTACGCCCCGTACGCCGACCTGATCTGGTGTGAAACTGCCAAGCCGGACCTGGACGAAGCCCGCCGCTTCGCCGAGGCGATCAAGAAGGAGTACCCGGACCAGATCCTGTCCTACAACTGCTCGCCTTCCTTCAACTGGAAGAAAAACCTGGACGACGCCACCATCGCCAAGTTCCAGCGCGAACTGTCGGCCATGGGTTACAAGCATCAGTTCATCACCCTGGCCGGCATCCACAACATGTGGCACGGCATGTTCAACCTGGCGCACGACTACGCCCGCAACGACATGACCGCCTACGTGAAGCTGCAGGAGCAGGAATTCGCTGACGCCAACAAGGGCTACACCTTCGTGGCGCACCAGCAGGAAGTGGGCACCGGCTACTTCGACGACATGACCACCGTGATCCAGGGTGGCGCTTCGTCGGTGACTGCACTGACCGGTTCGACCGAAGAAGAGCAGTTCCACTGATAGTGGGTTGCGGTTGAACAAAGGCCCGGGGCTTGAGAAAGCTCCGGGCTTTTGTTTTGCCACAATGCTTGTCGATACAAGCCATAGCGAAATCCATGATCAGGGCCATGCTTTCTCCGCAAAGACCACGGAAAACAGCCAGGGCTAATGGGCTCTTCTCATGCAGAGCCTAGTATTATTGCCAGTTTTTCAGTCCCACACCTTCTGAGAGGCTAGCGACTCCCCCAAACAGGAGTCGCATCATGCCAACCATCCTCAACGCTGGCGAGCTGGACCCAGCGTATGCGTCGCAAGGCCGTTTTTCGCACCCAAAGTACGACCATCTCGGCCCGATTGCGATAATCGAATCAACTCAAAAAACACTTATTTCCTCGGCGCCCCGAAACGCGACAGCCCTCAAGCTGCTATGCCTTGAGCCTGACGGTACGCTTGACCCCGAATTCGGTTCGCAAGGTGTCACAACGATCGAATATGAAGGTGCCCTGCGGGTCTTTCTGTCTGAGATCATTACGGATGAAGCTGGGCAAATATTTGTGGTCGGCGACTACAACTACGCCCCGAATTCATATCACCCCATCGTCGTTCGCTTGCACGCCAATGGAAAGCCCGACACCAGTTTTGGCGAGGACGGGAAGCCCTATCGGATTTATCCTTCGGTCAGCTCCACAACCAATGCCTGGCCGACCGATTTGGCATCGCCCACCAAGGACAGCAGTTCGTCTTCCCACGACAACGACGGCGCGGGCATACGGAACGGAGTGCTCTACTTCCGCTCGCGCGACCACATTGTTGCAATCACGCTGAAAGGGGACCTGGCTACCGACTTCAATGGCACAGGCTACTGGCGCGCTGCGCACGGCAACGACCCAGTACTGCTGGGGGCACTGGCACTGAATGAACATGGTATTTATGCGGCGTACGCGCCCTTACCTACTGAAGACTTCAAGAACCACGTCATCGTGACCCGCCTAGATGAGCACGCCAAGATCGACAGGACATTTGCCGACGGCGGTTATCTGCACCTGCATACGCCAGGCCACACGCTGCTTCCTGTGCTGCTCAAGCAGTCAACCTCCAATCATCACTTCGTGCTGGCGTGCCGCACCGACATCAACACTTACGATGAGGGTACCGCGCTCATGTCGTTTAACAGCGACGGCACGCTGAACAACGGTTTCAATGAAGGGAGACCCGTCATTGTCGAAAAGACCCCATCGGTAATGGCCTCCGCGTTAGATCTGTCCTTTGACGCAAGATCCGGCAACGCCGAGAAAATTTACCTGACCGTGCTTTATGAAAATGCAAAGCCAGAGGGCCATTTTGTCACTCTGCGCTTCAACAGCGACGGCAAACCTGATCATGATTATGGCGCCAGTGGCTGGGCCTTCGTCGGAGAGCGCGGGATGGCCTCATGGATCCGCTGCCAACGCAATGGTCAACCGCTTGTCGCCTGCAATCTCAAGCTTCCGACAGATACCAAAAACGGCCTCTACGTGGTACGCCTCGGCGCCTGAAACAAAAGCGGGGCCGATCGGCGACAAGGAAGAACAGTTCCACTGCTAGTGGGTTGCTGTAGAACAAAGGCCTGGTGCTTGTGAAAGCACTGGGCCTTTGTTTTTTTGGGGGGCTACCCATTGCCCAATCCCCTGAAATTTCTCGGCTACCTTGCCCGGCCCTTGTCTCACACTAATCAGCTTGACGCTTCAGGTGTTCTGCATCCGAATGCGTCTGGGCGACATGGTGCCTGTCACAAGGTTTGCGGTGCCGCGCGAGCGGCGCTCTCCCGCAGGCGCCGCATACCTGTCGCCAAACCAATGCCCCCCCTACAATCCAAAGGCATGACCAGCAAAACCCAGGATCAGGTCTATGCTTGAGGCAGCGCAGCAGCAAGGACCTCTGCCAAGCGACCTGATGATTCTCGCCCTGGCTGCCGCCGCTCTCTATATATACGCCCCGGCCATCAACACCACGCTCTGGCGCGCCTTGGCCTGCAACGGTTTGGCGGTGCTCGGTGCCGGCCTGCTCGTGAGCTCGGACAGCCTGATCGGCATCGAACGCATCGCCAGCCCGTTCGCCGCCGCACTGCACCTGATCATCCTCGCTTGCTGGCTAGACCAATGGGCCATCGCTTCATCAGTCGGTCATCGCTCCACCGATAAAGTATTGACCCAGAGCGGTGCGCGCAGTATCGAGAGCTGCTAGAACAAGCGTTTTTTGCATTTGCAAGTAGGGGGAGTCGCCAGATGAACTTTACAAGGCACAGAACAGGCAAATTCAAAGGCAGCAAGCCAAATGATATTAATTATCATTACGAAACTTGCAATTCGTTACCGTCCGCAAGAAACATAATTGACAAAACCGCGCGTAATGCCCGAATTTCAAGGCTCTCAGCCAGTTACGAAGGTTTTTTGTACTTAATCCTACGAATAAATTTGCGACAGAAATTTTACTTGCACCAGGTTTACCCATAAAATCAGCGGGATTGATTCGGCTGCGACATTTGGTCACTGCATGTGCGACGCCAAGTCGCCGCTCTACACTTATTTCAGACTGCAGAGCTGGGTCTCTGTATAAGGATCTCTAGCATGTCCGATTCGTCAGGACTCATCGCCCACAACTGGGGCTTTGCCATCTTCCTCCTGGGTGTCGTCGGCCTGTGCGCCTTCATGCTCGGCCTGTCCAGCCTGCTCGGTAGCAAGGCCTGGGGCCGCGCCAAGAACGAACCCTTCGAATCCGGCATGCTGCCCGTCGGCAGCGCTCGCCTGCGCCTGTCCGCCAAATTCTATCTGGTCGCGATGCTGTTCGTGATCTTCGATATCGAAGCCCTCTTTCTCTTTGCATGGTCTGTGTCCGTCCGCGAAAGCGGCTGGACCGGATTCGTCGAAGCACTCGTTTTCATAGCAATTCTGTTGGCAGGTCTTGTCTACCTATGGCGCGTCGGGGCACTTGATTGGGCTCCCGAAGGTCGCCGCAAGCGGCAAGCGAAGCTGAAACAATGAGGCTTTGGCATGCAATACAATCTCACCAGAATCGATCCGGATGCGCCCAACGAGCAGTACCCGGTCGGTGAACGGGAAACCGTCACCGATCAACTGCTTGAGGACCAGGTCCACAAGAACATCTTCATGGGTAAACTTGAAGATGTGCTGAGTGGTGCGGTCAACTGGGGTCGCAAGAACTCCCTCTGGCCGTACAACTTCGGCCTGTCCTGCTGCTACGTGGAAATGACCACGGCCTTCACGGCACCCCACGACATCGCCCGCTTCGGCGCCGAAGTCATCCGGGCCTCGCCGCGGCAGGCCGACTTCATGGTCATTGCCGGTACCTGTTTCGTGAAAATGGCGCCGATCATCCAGCGCCTGTACGAGCAGATGCTCGAACCGAAATGGGTCATTTCCATGGGTTCGTGCGCCAACTCCGGTGGTATGTACGACATCTACTCGGTCGTTCAGGGGGTCGACAAGTTCCTCCCCGTGGACGTCTATGTGCCTGGCTGCCCGCCACGCCCTGAGGCTTTCCTGCAAGGCTTGATGCTGCTGCAGGAGTCGATCGGCCAAGAACGACGCCCGCTTTCCTGGGTTGTTGGTGATCAAGGTATTTACCGTGCCGAGATGCCAGCCCAGAAAGACCTGCGTCGTGAGCAGCGCATTGCAGTAACCAACCTGCGCAGCCCCGACGAAGTCTGATCCAGCGACCTGCCGCCCGCTCCCGAAGGAGCCGGCGGCCTGGCTTCATTCTTAACGTTGACCCAAAGCGACCGAGACCATGACAGCGGACAACGCTATTTTTATTCCGCCCTACAAGGCTGACGACCAGGATGTGGTCGTCGAACTGAACAACCGTTTTGGCGCCGAAGCATTCGTCGCCCAGGAAACCCGCACCGGTATGCCCGTGTTGTGGGTAAAACGCGCCCAGCTCAAAGAGGTGCTCAGCTTCCTGCGCGGCGTCGCCAAGCCTTACAGCATGCTGTACGACCTGCATGGCGTCGACGAGCGCCTGCGCACCCAGCGCCGTGGCCTGCCAGCCGCCGATTTCAGCGTGTTCTACCACCTGTTGTCGATCGAGCGTAACAGCGACGTGATGATCAAGGTGTCGCTCAGCGAAGGCGACCTGAACCTGCCGACCGTGACGGGCATCTGGCCAAACGCCAACTGGTACGAGCGCGAAGTCTGGGACATGTTCGGCATCGACTTTGCCGGCCACCCGCACCTCAGCCGCATCATGATGCCGCCGACCTGGGAAGGTCACCCGCTGCGCAAGGACTACCCTGCCCGTGCGACCGAGTTCGACCCCTACAGCCTGACCCTGGCCAAGCAGCAGCTTGAAGAGGAGTCGGCACGCTTCAACCCGGAAGCCTGGGGCATGAAGCGTCAGGGTGCCAACGAGGACTACATGTTCCTCAACCTCGGCCCCAACCACCCTTCGGCGCACGGTGCGTTCCGTATCGTCCTGCAGCTGGACGGGGAAGAGATCGTCGACTGCGTACCGGACATCGGCTACCACCACCGTGGCGCCGAGAAAATGGCCGAGCGCCAGTCCTGGCACAGCTTCATCCCCTATACCGACCGTATCGATTACCTCGGCGGGGTGATGAACAACCTGCCGTACGTGCTTGCGGTCGAGAAGCTGGCGGGCATCCAGGTGCCGCAGAAGGTCGACGTGATTCGCATCATGCTGGCCGAGTTCTTCCGCATCACCAGCCACCTGCTGTTCCTGGGCACCTACATCCAGGACGTCGGCGCCATGACACCGGTGTTCTTCACCTTCACCGACCGCCAGCGCGCCTACACCGTGATCGAAGCGATCACCGGTTTCCGCCTGCACCCTGCCTGGTATCGCATCGGTGGCGTCGCTCACGACCTGCCACGCGGCTGGGACAAGCTGGTCAAGGACTTTGTCGAGTGGCTGCCCAAGCGTCTCGACGAATACACCAAGGCCGCCCTGCAAAACAGCATCCTCAAGGGTCGTACCATCGGCGTTGCCGCGTACAACACCAAGGAAGCGCTGGAATGGGGCACCACCGGTGCCGGCCTGCGCGCTACCGGTTGCAACTTCGACCTGCGTAAAGCCCGCCCTTACTCCGGCTACGAGAACTTCGAGTTCGAAGTACCGCTGGCCCACAACGGCGATGCCTACGATCGCTGCATGGTACGTGTCGAGGAGATGCGCCAGAGTATCCGCATCATCGACCAGTGCCTGCGCAACATGCCGGAAGGCCCGTACAAGGCGGATCACCCGCTGACCACGCCGCCGCCGAAAGAGCGCACGCTGCAGCACATCGAGACCCTGATCACGCACTTCCTGCAAGTCTCGTGGGGCCCGGTCATGCCGGCCAACGAGTCGTTCCAGATGATCGAGGCGACCAAGGGCATCAACAGTTACTACCTGACGAGCGATGGCGGCACCATGAGCTACCGCACCCGGATCCGTACCCCGAGCTACCCGCACCTGCAGCAGATCCCTTCGGTGATCAAAGGCAGCATGGTCGCCGACCTCATTGCGTATCTGGGCAGTATCGACTTCGTTATGGCTGACGTGGACCGCTAAGCATGAACAGCACGCTTATCCAGACAGACCGTTTCGCCCTGAGCGAAACCGAGCGCTCGGCCATCGAGCACGAAATGCATCATTACGAGGACCCGCGCGCGGCGTCCATCGAAGCCTTGAAGATCGTCCAGAAGGAGCGTGGCTGGGTGCCGGACGGCGCCATCCACGCCATCGGCGAAGTGCTGGGCATTCCGGCCAGCGACGTCGAGGGTGTCGCCACCTTCTACAGCCAGATCTTCCGCCAACCGGTCGGCCGCCACATCATCCGCGTGTGCGACAGCATGGTCTGCTACATCGGCGGCCATGAGTCGGTGGTCAGCCAGATCCAGAGCGAGCTGGGCATCGGCCTCGGCCAGACCACTGCCGACGGCCGTTTCACCCTGCTGCCTGTGTGCTGCCTGGGCAACTGCGACAAGGCCCCGGCGCTGATGATCGACGACGACACCTTCGGTGACGTGCAGCCGGCTGGCGTTTCCAAACTGCTGGAGGGTTACGTATGACCATTACTTCCTTCGGCCCGGCCAACCGCATCGCGCGCTCGGCCGAAACCCACCCGCTGACCTGGCGCCTGCGTGACGACGGCGAGCCGGTCTGGCTGGCCGAGTACGAATCGAAGAACGGCTACGCCGCAGCCCGCAAGGCGCTGGCACAGATGTCCGCCGACGACATCGTGCAAAGCGTCAAGGACTCCGGCCTCAAGGGCCGTGGCGGTGCAGGCTTCCCCACTGGCGTGAAGTGGGGCCTGATGCCCAAAGACGAATCCATGAACATCCGCTACCTGCTGTGCAACGCGGACGAAATGGAGCCGAACACCTGGAAGGACCGCATGCTGATGGAGCAACAGCCCCATCTGCTGGTCGAGGGCATGCTGATCAGCGCCCGCGCCCTCAAGGCCTACCGCGGCTACATCTTCCTGCGTGGCGAATACACCACCGCAGCGAAGAACCTCAACCGCGCCATCGATGAAGCCAAGGCCGCCGGCCTGCTGGGCAAGAACATCCTGGGCAGCGGTTTCGATTTCGAGCTGTTCGTGCACACCGGTGCCGGCCGCTACATCTGCGGTGAAGAAACCGCGCTGATCAACTCGCTGGAAGGCCGCCGCGCCAACCCGCGCTCCAAGCCGCCCTTCCCTGCCGCCGTTGGCGTGTGGGGCAAGCCGACGTGCGTGAACAACGTCGAAACCCTGTGCAACGTGCCGGCCATCGTCGCCAACGGCAACGACTGGTACAAGTCGCTGGCCCGCGAAGGCAGCGAAGACCATGGCACCAAGCTGATGGGCTTCTCCGGCAAGGTGAAGAACCCAGGCCTGTGGGAACTGCCATTCGGCGTTACCGCGCGCGAATTGTTCGAAGACTACGCCGGCGGCATGCGCGATGGCTTCAAGCTCAAGTGCTGGCAGCCAGGCGGCGCCGGCACCGGCTTCCTGCTGCCCGAGCACCTCGATGCACAAATGTACGCCGGTGGCATCGCCAAGGTCGGCACCCGTATGGGTACTGGCCTGGCCATGGCGGTCGACGACAGCATCAACATGGTGTCGCTGCTGCGCAACATGGAAGAGTTCTTCGCCCGCGAATCGTGTGGCTGGTGCACCCCATGCCGTGACGGCCTGCCGTGGAGCGTGAAGATGCTGCGTGCACTGGAAAGAGGCCAGGGCCGCGCCGAAGACATCGAGACCCTGCTGGGGCTGGTCAACTTCCTTGGCCCAGGCCGCACCTTCTGTGCTCACGCACCAGGTGCCGTCGAGCCGCTGGGCAGTGCCATCAAATACTTCCGCTCGGAGTTCGAGGCCGGTGTGGCGCCAGAAAGCGCTGCAACCCTGCGCCCCGACCTGGCGAAGCCGATCGTGGTCGGCGCATAACAAGATGATTAGGCGGGTGGTCCGTGCCACTCGCCAGCTTGCCGGCAGGCCCGAGCAATCGAGGCGTGTCGCAAGCTCACCGATTTCCATTAGCCACGCCCGCTCACGCGGGCCAACGAAGAACTTTGAACAATGGCCACTATCCACGTAGACGGCAAAGCGCTCGAAGTCAACGGTGCAGACAACCTGTTACAGGCATGTCTGTCGCTCGGCCTCGACATCCCTTATTTCTGCTGGCACCCGGCGCTTGGTAGCGTTGGTGCCTGCCGGCAGTGCGCAGTCAAGCAGTACACCGACGAGAACGACACCCGTGGTCGTATCGTCATGTCCTGCATGACTCCTGCTTCCGACGGCACCTGGATCTCCATCGACGACGAAGAGTCGAAGGCGTTCCGCGCCAGCGTCGTCGAATGGCTGATGACCAACCACCCGCACGACTGCCCGGTGTGCGAGGAAGGCGGTCACTGCCACCTGCAGGACATGACGGTAATGACCGGCCACAACGAGCGCCGCTACCGTTTCACCAAGCGTACCCACCAGAACCAGGACCTCGGCCCGTTCATCGCCCATGAGATGAACCGCTGCATCGCCTGCTACCGCTGCGTGCGCTACTACAAGGACTACGCCGGTGGTACCGACCTGGGCGTATACGGCGCCCACGACAACGTGTACTTCGGCCGCGTCGAAGACGGCGTGCTGGAAAGCGAGTTCTCCGGCAACCTGACCGAGGTCTGCCCGACCGGCGTATTCACCGACAAGACCCACTCCGAGCGCTACAACCGCAAGTGGGACATGCAGTTCGCCCCAAGCATCTGCCACGGCTGCTCCAGCGGTTGCAACATCAGCCCGGGTGAGCGCTACGGCGAACTGCGCCGTATCGAAAACCGCTTCAACGGTTCGGTCAACCAGTACTTCTTGTGCGACCGCGGCCGCTTCGGCTACGGCTACGTCAACCGCAAGGACCGCCCACGCCAGCCACAACTGGCCGACGGCACCAAGCTGGGCCTGGACGCCGCCCTGGACAAGGCCGCCGACCTGCTGCGCGGCCGTACCATCGTCGGTATCGGCTCGCCACGCGCCAGCCTCGAAAGCAACTACGGGTTGCGTGAACTGGTCGGCACCGAACACTTCTACTCGGGCATGGAAGCCGGCGAGCTGGCCCGCGTGCGCCTGGCGCTGAACGTGCTGAACAACAGCCCGCTGCCCGTGCCGACCCTGCGCGACATCGAAGACCACGACGCCGTGTTCGTGCTCGGTGAAGACCTGACCCAAACCGCTGCCCGCGTTGCCCTGGCCGTGCGCCAGGCCACCAAAGGCAAGGCCGAGGCCATGGCCGAAGCCATGAAAGTGCAGCCGTGGCTTGACGCTGCCGTTAAGAACATTGGCCAGCACGCGCTGTACCCGCTGTTCATCGCGTCCCTGGCTGAAACCAAGCTGGACGACGTCGCCGAAGAGTGCGTGCACGCCGCCCCGGCCGACCTGGCCCGCATCGGTTTCGCCGTGGCCCACGCCATCGACCCAAGCGCCCCTGCCGTCGAAGGCCTGGACGCCGAAGCCAAGGCCCTGGCCCAGCGTATCGCCGACGCCCTGGTCGCCGCCAAGCGCCCACTGGTCGTAGCCGGTACTTCGCTGGCCGACCCGGCGCTGATCGAAGCCGCTGCCAACATCGCCAAGGCCCTGAAGCTGCGCGAGAAGAACGGCTCGCTGAGCCTGGTGGTGCCTGAGGCCAACAGCCTCGGCCTGGCCATGCTCGGTGGCGAGTCGGTCGATGCCGCCCTGGACGCGGTCATCAGCGGCAAAGCCGACGCCATCGTCGTGCTGGAAAACGACCTCTACGCCCGCGTACCGGCCGCCAAGGTCGACGCAGCCCTGGCTGCAGCCAAGGTGGTGATCGTTGCCGACCACTCCAAAACCGCCACCGTCGACCGCGCCCACCTGGTGCTGCCGGCTGCCTCGTTCGCCGAGGGCGACGGCACCCTGGTCAGCCAGGAAGGCCGTGCCCAGCGCTTCTTCCAGGTGTTCGACCCGCAGTACCTGGACAGCAGCATCCAGATCCACGAAGGCTGGCGCTGGATGCACGCCTTGCGTGCCACCTTGCTGAACAAGCCGGTTGACTGGACCCAGCTGGACCATGTCACCAGCGCCTGCGCCGAAGCCGCCCCGCAACTGGCCGGCATCGTCAACGCCGCGCCAAGCGCCGCGTTCCGCATCAAGGGCATGAAACTGGCACGAGAGCCGCTGCGTTACTCCGGCCGTACTGCCATGCGCGCCAACATCAGTGTGCACGAGCCGCGCACGCCGCAAGACAAGGACACCGCGTTCGCCTTCTCCATGGAAGGCTACTCGGGTTCGGCCGAACCGCGCCAGCAGGTGCCGTTCGCCTGGTCGCCGGGCTGGAACTCCCCACAAGCCTGGAACAAGTTCCAGGACGAGGTCGGTGGCCACCTGCGTGCCGGTGATCCAGGCGTACGCCTGATCGAGTCGCAAGGCGACCGCCTGAACTGGTTCAACACCATTCCGGGGGCCTTCAACCCGGCCCGTGGCACCTGGACTGCCGTGCCGTTCTTCCACCTGTTCGGCAGCGAAGAAAGCTCCTCGCGCGCCGCTCCGGTTCAAGAGCGCATCCCGGCTGCCTACGTGGCTCTGGCCAAGTCCGAAGCCGACCGCCTGGGCGTCAACGAAGGCGCCCTGCTGAGCCTGAACGCTGCCGGTGTGGCCCTGCGCCTGCCGCTGCGTATCAATGAAGAGCTGGGCGCTGGCCTGGTCGCGTTGCCGAAAGGCCTGGCTGGCATTCCGCCTGCCATCTTCGGTGCATCCGTCGAAGGTCTGCAGGAGGCAGCACAATGAGCTGGTTCACCCCCGAAGTGATCGATGTGATCCTGACCGTACTGCGGGCCATCGTGGTCCTGCTGGCGGTGGTGGTCTGCGGCGCGCTGCTCAGCTTCGTCGAGCGGCGCCTGCTGGGCTGGTGGCAGGACCGTTACGGTCCGAACCGCGTCGGCCCGTTCGGCATGTTCCAGATCGCTGCCGACATGCTGAAGATGTTCTTCAAGGAAGACTGGAACCCGCCCTTCGTCGACCGCATGATCTTCACCCTGGCACCGGTAGTGGCCATGAGCGCCCTGCTGATCGCCTTTGTGGTCATCCCGATCACCCCGACCTGGGGCGTTGCCGACCTGAACATCGGCCTGCTGTTCTTCTTCGCCATGGCCGGTCTGTCGGTCTACGCGGTGTTGTTCGCCGGCTGGTCGTCGAACAACAAGTACGCCCTGCTGGGCAGCTTGCGTGCTTCGGCACAGACCGTGTCGTACGAAGTGTTCCTGGGCCTGGCGCTGATGGGCGTGGTGGTGCAGGTGGGCTCGTTCAACATGCGCGACATCGTTGAGTACCAGGCGCAGAACCTGTGGTTCATCATTCCGCAGTTCTTCGGCTTCTGCACCTTCTTCATCGCTGGCGTCGCCGTGACTCACCGTCACCCGTTCGACCAGCCGGAAGCAGAACAGGAACTGGCCGACGGCTACCACATCGAGTATGCCGGCATGAAGTGGGGCATGTTCTTCGTCGGTGAGTACATCGGCATCATCCTCATCTCGGCGCTGCTGGTAACCCTGTTCTTCGGCGGCTGGCACGGTCCGTTCGGCATCCTGCCGCAACTGTCGTTCCTGTGGTTCGCACTGAAGACCGCGTTCTTCATCATGCTGTTCATCCTGCTGCGCGCCTCGATCCCGCGCCCACGCTATGACCAGGTGATGGACTTCAGCTGGAAGTTCTGCCTGCCGCTGACCCTGATCAATTTGCTGGTGACCGCTGCGATCGTGCTCTACAACACGCCAGCCGTCGCGGCCCAGTGAGGATTTGACCCATGTTCAAGTATATCGGCGACATCGTTAAGGGCACCGGCACCCAGCTGCGCAGCCTGGCAATGGTGTTCTCCCACGGGTTCCGCAAGCGCGACACCCTGCAGTACCCCGAAGAACCCGTGTACCTGCCGCCGCGCTACCGCGGCCGCATCGTCCTCACCCGCGACCCCGATGGCGAGGAGCGCTGCGTAGCGTGCAACCTCTGCGCGGTGGCCTGCCCGGTTGGCTGCATTTCGCTGCAGAAGGCCGAGACAGAGGACGGCCGCTGGTACCCGGAATTCTTCCGCATCAACTTCTCGCGTTGCATTTTCTGCGGCCTGTGTGAAGAAGCGTGCCCGACCACCGCGATCCAGCTGACTCCGGATTTCGAAATGGCCGAGTTCAAGCGTCAGGATCTGGTGTACGAGAAAGAAGATCTGCTGATCTCCGGCCCCGGCAAGAACCCTGACTACAACTTCTACCGTGTTGCGGGTATGGCAATCGCTGGCAAGCCGAAGGGCTCTGCACAGAACGAAGCCGAGCCGATCAACGTGAAGAGCTTGCTCCCATAAGGACAGAAAGATGGAATTCGCTTTCTACTTCGCATCCGGGATCGCCGTGGTCTCCACCCTTCGGGTGGTAACTGGCACCAACCCCGTGCACGCCTTGCTTTACCTGATCATTTCGCTGATTTCCGTGGCCATGATCTTCTTCGCCCTGGGTGCGCCGTTTGCCGGCGCCCTGGAAGTGATCGCCTACGCCGGCGCCATCATGGTGCTGTTCGTGTTCGTGGTGATGATGCTCAACCTCGGGCCGGCTTCGGTCGCCCAGGAACGGGGATGGCTCAAGCCCGGTATCTGGGCAGGGCCTGTGATCCTCGGCACCCTGCTGCTGCTGGAGCTGCTGTACGTCCTGTTCGTCACCCCGAGCGGCGCAGGCATCAGCGGTACCACCGTGGGCCCGAAAGCAGTGGGCATCAGCCTCTTCGGCCCTTACCTGCTGGTGGTCGAACTGGCGTCGATGCTGCTGCTGGCTGCGGCCGTCACCGCCTTCCACCTGGGCCGCAACGAGGCGAAGGAGTAAATCATGGGTGCTATCCCTCTCGAGCATGGTCTGGCGGTCGCCGGCATCCTGTTCTGCTTAGGTCTGGTTGGCCTGATGGTCCGCCGCAACATCCTCTTCGTGCTCATGAGCCTGGAAGTCATGATGAACGCCTCTGCCCTGGCGTTCGTCGTCGCCGGTGCCCGTTGGGTCCAGCCCGACGGCCAGGTGATGTTCATTCTGGTGATCAGCCTGGCAGCCGCCGAGGCCAGCATTGGCCTGGCCATCCTGCTGCAGCTGTATCGCCGCTTCCACACTCTCGACATCGATGCTGCCAGTGAGATGCGCGGATGAACCTTCTCTTCCTGACTTTCGTCTTTCCCCTCATCGGCTTCCTGCTGCTGTCGTTCTCGCGCGGACGGTTCTCGGAGAACCTGTCCGCCCTGATCGGCGTCGGTTCGGTAGGCCTGTCGGCCGCCACGGCCGCCTACGTCATCTGGCAGTTCAATGTCGCCCCGCCTGAAGGCGGCGCGTACAGCCAACTGCTGTGGCAATGGATGTCGGTGGACGGCTTCGCGCCGAACTTCACCCTGTACCTGGACGGCCTGTCGGTCACCATGCTCGGCGTGGTGACCGGTGTCGGCTTCCTGATCCACCTGTTCGCGTCCTGGTACATGCGTGGCGAAGCCGGCTACTCGCGCTTCTTCTCGTACACCAACCTGTTCATCGCCAGCATGCTGTTCCTGATCCTCGGCGATAACCTGCTGTTCATCTACTTCGGCTGGGAAGGCGTGGGCCTGTGCTCGTACCTGTTGATCGGTTTCTACTACAGCAACCGCAACAACGGTAACGCGGCACTCAAGGCATTCATCGTCACCCGCATCGGCGACGTGTTCATGGCCATCGGCCTGTTCATCCTGTTCGCCCAGCTGGGCACCCTGAACGTGCAGGAACTGCTGGTGCTGGCACCGCAGAAGTTCCAGGCTGGCGACACCTGGATGGTGCTGGCGACGCTGATGCTGCTGGGTGGTGCAGTGGGTAAATCGGCGCAGCTGCCACTGCAGACCTGGCTGGCCGACGCGATGGCGGGCCCGACCCCGGTTTCGGCACTGATCCACGCCGCAACCATGGTGACCGCGGGCGTATACCTGATCGCCCGTACCAACGGCCTGTTCCTGCTGGCGCCAGACATCCTGCACCTGGTAGGTGTAGTCGGTGGCGTGACCCTGGTACTGGCCGGCTTCGCCGCGCTGGTTCAGACCGACATCAAGCGTATCCTCGCCTACTCGACCATGAGCCAGATCGGCTACATGTTCCTGGCCCTGGGCGTGGGTGCCTGGGACGCGGCGATCTTCCACCTGATGACCCACGCCTTCTTCAAGGCACTGCTGTTCCTTGCCTCCGGCGCGGTGATCGTTGCCTGCCACCACGAGCAGAACATCTTCAAGATGGGCGGCCTGTGGAAGAAACTGCCGCTGGCCTACGCCAGCTTCGTGGTCGGTGGCGCGGCACTGGCGGCCCTGCCGATCGTGACCGTAGGCTTCTACTCCAAGGACGAGATCCTCTGGGAAGCCTTCGCCAGCGGCAACACCGGCCTGCTGTATGCCGGCCTGGTAGGCGCGTTCATGACCTCGCTGTACACCTTCCGTCTGATCTTCATCGCCTTCCACGGCGAAGCCAAGACCGAAGCCCACGCTGGCCACGGTATCAGCCACTGGCTGCCGCTGGGCGTGCTGATCGTGCTGTCGACCTTCGTCGGCGCCTGGATCACCCCGCCGCTGGCCGGTGTGCTGCCGGAAAGCGCCGGCCATGCCGGTGGCGAAGCCAAGCACGCGCTGGAGATCACCTCGGGTGCCATCGCCATCGCCGGTATCCTGCTGGCCGCCCTGCTGTTCCTGGGCAAGCGCCACTTCGTCAGCGCCGTAGCCAACAGTGGCATCGGTCGCGTCCTGTCGGCCTGGTGGTTCGCTGCCTGGGGCTTCGACTGGATCTACGACAAGCTTTTCGTCAAACCGTACCTGCTGATCAGCCACATCCTGCGCAAGGACCCGGTTGACCGCACCATCGGCCTGATTCCTCGGATGGCGCGTGGCGGCCACGTGGCCATGAGCAAGACCGAGACTGGCCAACTGCGCTGGTACACCGCCTCTATCGCCGTGGGTGCCGTGCTGGTGCTCGGTGCCGTGGTAGTGGCTGCGGTATGACTATGAATCTTGCGACTTTGCCAAAGGAAACCAACCCGTCATGATTTTGCCTTGGCTGATCCTGATCCCCTTCATCGGCGGCTTCCTGTGCTGGCTGGGTGAGCGCTTCGGCGCCACCCTGCCGCGCTGGATCGCGCTGCTGACCATGTCCCTGCTGCTTGGCATCGGCCTGTGGCTGTGGGGTACCGGTGACTACACCCTCGCTCCAGCCCCGGGCGCCGAACCGGCCTGGGCCCTGGAATACAAGCTCCAGTGGATCCAGCGCTTCGGCATCAGCATCCACCTGGCCCTTGACGGCCTGTCGCTGCTGATGATCCTGCTCACCGGCCTGCTCGGTGTGCTGTCGGTGCTGTGTTCCTGGAAAGAGATCCAGCGCCACGTCGGCTTCTTCCACCTCAACCTGATGTGGATCCTCGGTGGCGTGGTCGGTGTGTTCCTGGCCCTGGACCTGTTCCTGTTCTTCTTCTTCTGGGAAATGATGCTGGTGCCGATGTACTTCCTCATCGCGCTCTGGGGTCACAGCTCGGCAGATGGCAAGAAGACCCGGATCTACGCGGCGACCAAGTTCTTCATCTTCACCCAGGCCAGCGGCCTGATCATGCTGGTGGCGATCCTGGGCCTGGTGCTGGTCAACTACAACACCACTGGCGTGCTCACCTTCAACTACAGCGACCTGCTCAAGGCCGAGTTGCCAGCCGGTATCGAATACGTGCTGATGCTGGGCTTCTTCATCGCCTTCGCGGTGAAGCTGCCGGTGGTGCCGTTCCACTCCTGGCTGCCTGACGCTCACGCCCAGGCACCGACTGCAGGCTCGGTGGACCTGGCGGGTATCTTGCTGAAGACTGCGGCCTACGGCCTGCTGCGCTTCGCCCTGCCGCTGTTCCCGAACGCCTCGGCCGAGTTCGCGCCGATCGCCATGACCCTGGGCCTGATCGGTATCTTCTACGGTGCCTTCCTGGCCTTCGCACAAACCGACATCAAGCGCCTGATCGCCTTCTCCAGCGTCTCGCACATGGGCTTCGTGCTGATCGGTATCTACTCCGGCAGCCAACAAGCCCTGCAAGGTGCGGTGATCCAGATGCTGGCCCACGGCCTGTCGGCTGCGGCGCTGTTCATCCTGTCCGGCCAACTGTACGAGCGCCTGCACACCCGTGACATGCGTCAGATGGGTGGCCTGTGGCACCGCATCGCCTACCTGCCGGCCATCAGCCTGTTCTTCGCAGCGGCATCGCTGGGCTTGCCAGGCACCGGCAACTTCGTCGGCGAGTTCCTGATCCTGATCGGCAGCTTCGTGCACGTACCGTGGATCACCGTGATCGCCACCACTGGCCTGGTGTTCGGTTCTGTCTACTCGCTGATCATGATCCACCGTGCCTACTTCGGCCCGGCCAAGGCCGACACCGTGCTGGCCGGCATGGACAGTCGCGAACTGATCATGGTTCTGGGTCTGGCGGTATTGCTGATCCTGCTGGGCGTGTATCCGCAGCCGTTCCTCGACACCTCTGCCGCCACCATGAGTGGTGTGCAGCAGTGGCTCGGATCCGCTTTCACTCAACTCGCTTCGGCCCGGTAAGAGCGCTATGGAATTCACCACTCAACACTTCATCGCATTGGCGCCGATGCTGATCACCACCATCACCACGGTGGTGGTGATGCTGGCGATCGCCTGGAAGCGCAACCACTCGCAGACCTTCCTGCTGTCCACCGTGGGCCTGAACCTGGCCCTGCTGTCGCTCCTGCCGGCGCTGAAGGTCGCGCCGCTGGCGGTCACCTCGCTGATCACCATCGACAAGTTCGCCTGCCTGTACATGGCGATCATCCTCATAGCGACGCTGGCCTGCGTCACCCTCGCCCACGCCTACCTCGGCGAGGGCTCCAAGGGTTTCCCGGGCAACCGTGAAGAACTGTACCTGTTGCTGCTGATGTCGGCCCTCGGTGGGCTGGTGCTGGTCAGCGCCAACCACCTGGCCGGCCTGTTCATCGGCCTGGAACTGCTGTCGGTACCTGTCTACGGCCTGGTGGCGTATGCCTTCTTCAACAAGCGATCGCTGGAAGCCGGCATCAAGTACATGGTGCTGTCGGCCGCAGGCTCGGCTTTCCTGCTGTTCGGCATGGCCCTGCTGTACGCCGACGCTGGCAGCCTGAGCTTCGACCAGATCGGCAAGGCCCTGGCTACCACCAGCATGCCAAGCCTGGTGGCCCAACTGGGCCTTGGCATGATGCTGGTCGGCCTGGCCTTCAAGCTGTCGCTGGTACCGTTCCATCTGTGGACCCCGGACGTGTACGAAGGCGCTCCAGCGCCGGTCGCCGCGTTCCTGGCAACCGCCAGCAAGGTGGCAGTATTCGCCGTTGTCGTACGCCTGTTCATGCTCTCACCTGCTGCCAGCAGCGGCGTGCTCAGCACCGTACTGGCGGTGATTGCCGTAGCCTCGATCCTGATTGGTAACCTGCTGGCGCTGACCCAGAGCAACCTCAAGCGTCTGCTGGGTTACTCGTCCATCGCCCACTTCGGTTACCTGGTCATCGCGTTGGTCGCCAGCAAAGGCCTGGCCCTGGAAGCCATGGGCGTATACCTGGTCACCTACGTGATCACCAGCCTGGGCGCCTTCGGCGTCATCACCCTGATGTCCTCGCCATACGGCGGCCGTGACGCCGATGCCCTGTACGAGTACCGCGGCCTGTTCTGGCGCCGCCCGTACCTGACAGCGGTACTGACCGTGATGATGCTGTCGCTGGCGGGTATCCCGCTGACCGCCGGCTTCATCGGCAAGTTCTACATCATCGCCACCGGCGTCGAATCGCACCTGTGGTGGTTGGTCGGTGCGCTGGTGATCGGTAGCGCCATCGGCGTGTACTATTACCTGCGCGTCATGGTTACCCTGTACCTGGTCGAGCCGAACCTGCGTCGTCACGACGCCCCGCTCAAGTGGGAACAGCGCACCGGCGGCGTCATGCTGCTGGCTATCGCCATTCTCGCTTTCGTACTGGGTGTGTACCCGCAGCCCCTGCTGGAAATGGTTCAGCAAGCGGGCCTGCAACTGATCGGTTGATCACCCCGGCAGCCCCGGTAACAGAAAACACCCCGCCTAGGCGGGGTGTTTTTTTATCTGCACGTTTTGCTACCTGCGCCCAATGGTGCCTCACTCACTCGGGCTGCCCTGGCCTGCCCCCGGCAAGGCGGCCTTGCGCAAATCACCCTTGGCCGAAGGCAGGTACACTTCCGGGTTGGGCATGCCGCTGGGGGAGAGTTCATGGGTCATTTCGAATTCGGCGCGCACTGACCAGCCACACGCCTCGGTGGTGCATTGCAAATAAGCGATTCGCAGGAAAATATGGCGCCCTTCGCTAGTACGTATGCGCATCCGGCTATGGCAATGCGGGCAAACCAGCTTGTAAGTACTCACGGCAAGTACCTGCTAGCATTGCCCAGGCTAGCCTGTGTGTCAGTATTGGCTGCAACTGTGGGTGTATTCTTCAATTTGATAGTTCTCATTGCAGAAGTGCTCCTTAAAACGCAGGGCTGTATTCATAACGAGTAGTTTAAGCCCATGGAATATCATTAAACCAGTCATGGATATTTGTTATGAGTACTCACGGACTTGCTGCGGTGCTCACGCGCCTTAAACTTCTCACTGGCGCACAAACTGATGCCGAGTTGTCGCGCGCGCTGTCGGTCAGCCCGCAAACGCTGAGCAGCTGGAAGGTTCGCGAAAGCATTCCTTACTCACTTTGCATAGACGCTGCCAAAAAGCATGCATGCTCACTGGACTGGCTATTGCTGGGTCAGGCCGGGCACAACGCCGCCGTCCCAGATGATGCGGGCTGGGAGTGCGAAATGCTCGAACGGCTGCGCACGCTCTCGCACAGCGATCGCCAGGCCATCCTGCTGTTCATCAAGGACAAGCAGCGCATCCAGCAGTTGGAACAGCAATTGAGTGAACTCGGCGGCGCAGCCAATGGCTAACCCCGACGGCGCCAGCGCTGGATGAGCTCGCGCGGGTCGAGTGTATCCAGCCAGACCATGACCTTGAGGCTGATGGGGATCACCACCACAGCGGCCACGAATGCCGCCATGCCCCGGGTCAGCAATGGCACCAATGACGAAACCAGTGGCTCGAACAAATGGCCCACGCCCACGGTCACGAATAGCAGCAGCAGTTTCTTGGCCAGCGTCAGGCGCCTGGCCTCACTGGTGATCAATCGATCGCGTGCCGCGCTCACCAACAGTGCTCCCAGCAGCGCGGCGAACAGGACATCGCCATCCACACCCAGGAACGCCACCAATGCCTGGGCCAGGTTGTCAAAAACTGATAGCTCAGGCATGTACTTGCCCTCCGCGCGGAACAGGCAGACAGGCGGTTGAACCCAGGCTATACATGACCGCCGCTTCGACAAAACGGATGTAGCACACCCGCAAGGCCCGCCCATGATCATGACCGGCCACATCCTCGAGGCGCTTGTAGCCCCGCTCTCGCAGTACTGACCGCCAGCGGGCGAATTCGCGTGCTGCCTCGATGGCAGCGCAACGCGCGGCCACTTCCAAAGCAGCTTCACTGACAGATCGCGGCAGTTGCAGGTGCTCCCGCAACCTGCCCAGGTCGACCCGTGGCCAGAACGGATCATGGCAATCGGCAAAGCGCGGTAGCCGTGGATCGTTGCTCATGCGCTACCCCCTTACTGCTCGGCCAGCATGCCGTAGCGAATGGCCTTGATCACAGCGGCCACCCGGGTAGGCACTTCAAATTTGCGCAGGATGTTGGACACGTGAAAATTCACCGTCGACTCCTTGCATTCAAGGATCTGGCCGATCTCCCACGAACTCTTGCCATAAGCACACCACAACAGCACTTGCTGTTCACGTGGCGTCAGGCGAACCGGGGCGTCCGCCAGGGGTTGCTGCGAGTGTCGAGCGTTGTCAGTCATGTTTGAACTCCACGGGTGATTGAGCGGGGCATTGCTGCCTACCTGCAGTCACCTTACGAAGCACAGGCCACCCGCCTCCACCGCCGTGGTTTGTAAAGAACTTTCGTACAAGACCGTATGACGAAGGATGCGCACGATTTGCTGACTTTCTGCGTGCTCCAAGCCGCATTTCGCTCGTCTCAACGCCGTTGTCCATTCGCCTTTCGCCTGGAGTCGTACAATGCGTTCCGATTTACCCCTCTCATCCTGCCTCGGCCTGCTGGCGGCACTGGCTGCCACCCAGCCCGCCCTAGGGGCATCCGCGGTCGAACTGGGCCGGGTGCTGATCACCGATGAGGAGCAGAACGAGCTGACGGCAGCCGGCGAGCGCCTGCGTGAAATACCGGGAGCCAGCAACCTGGTGGACATGCAGCGCGTGGGGCAAGGCCGAGTGGCCAGCAACCAGGACGTGCTGGCCTACCAGCCAGGGGTGTTCGCCCAATCGGCAGGTAACGATGGCATCAAGCTGTCGATACGCGGCTCGGGCCTCAACCGTGCGCCGGGGGCGCATGGTTCCGGTGTCTACACGATGTTCGACGGCCTGCCGCTGACCGGCCCGGGCGGCACACCTTACGAATTGTTCGAACCGCTGTGGCTGAGCCGTGCCGAAGTGCTGCGTGGCGCCAATGGCTTCGACCAAGGCGCCCTGGCCTTGGGCGGTGCCATCAACTATGTCACCCACACCGGCTACGACGCGCCTGCACTGCAAGTGCGCTACGAGGTCGGCAGCCGCGGCTACCAGCACCGGCACATCAGCTCGGGCCAGGTGCTGGGCAATCTCGACTATTACGTGGCCCTGACCGATTCGGAATATGACGGCTACCAGGCGCACAGCAGTGGCAGCGCCAAGGGCATTGCCGCCAATGTCGGTTACCGCTTCAACCCCAACCTGGAAACCCGCTTCTACCTGCGCTACCGGGAAACTGAAAACGAACTGCCCGGGCGCCTGACCAAAGACCAGATCAAGCACCACCCGCGTGCAGCCAACCCGACCTATCTGGCCCGCGACGACAGTCGCCCGCAGCCAGGCAGCACCTGGGTGGGCAACAAGACCACCTTCTACCTCGACGACGAGGCGCGCCTGGAAGCCGGCCTGGTCTATCACGACTACCCGATGGACCTGCGCGAGGGCCCCATGCGCCTGAAGGTCGCCTACACCGATGTCAGCGGTACGCTGAACTATTTCCGCCGCGACACACTGTTCGGCCACGAGAGCAAGACCACCGTCGGTTGGCGTACCACCAAGCACCTGCCCAACAGCGGCGCTTCGCAATTTACCCGCAATGGCGATGTGTTCGGCGAGCGCACCCGTGACTTCACCTACCAGGGCTCGGACACCGTGCTGCATGTTGGCAACGACCTGGAACTGGTCCCCAACCTGTGGCTGAGCACCGGCCTGGCCATGATCTACACACGCCGCGAAAGTGACGTGACCTACCCCGCCGAAGGCGGCAAGGTGAGCATGCATGACTGGGACTATGCGCCCCGCCTGGGGCTGCGCTACGACATCCGCCCGGACTTGCAGGTGTACGGCAACCTGAGCCGCTCGGTAGAGCCGCCACACCCGTGGTCGCTGATCTGGAGCGCGCCCAGCACAGGCGGCAAGCAGATCCAGCCGATCGAGATGCAGAACCAGACAGCCACCACTCTGGAACTGGGCGCCCGTGGCGACTCGGCGCTCGGCCGCTGGGACCTGGCCTGGTACTACTCGCAAGTGCGCCACGAACTGCTGGCCGTTGAGGTAGTGCCGAATTTCACCTCGGAATTCAACGCCAGCGCTACCGTGCACCAAGGCGTTGAAGCCGGCCTCGACAGCACCCTGTGGGAACGCGCGGGCACTGGCAAGCTGAGCTTGCGCCAGGCCTACACCTTCAGCGACTTCCACTACCGTGATGACGACACATTTGGCGACAACCGTCTGCCCGGCATCCCCATGCACTACTATCAGGCCGAGTTGCGCTATGACTGGCCGAGCGGCTTCTATGCCGGGGTCAACACGCAAATGGCCTCGAAGGTGCAAGTGGACTACGCCAACAGCTACCACGCAGATGAATATGCCTTGCTCGGCGCGCGCGTTGGCTGGGACTCACCGAAGCAGGACTGGCAGACCTGGCTGGACCTGCGCAACCTGACCAACCAGCGCTATGCAGCGACCGTGACGCCGGCCTACAACGACGCCGGCAAGGACAATGCCCGTTCGACACCGGGCGAAGGGTTTGGCGTATATGCGGGGGTTTCGTACAGCTTCCGCTGACGGGTAGGAGCGGGTTTACCCGCAAATGCGTCAGCAAATTCAATGACGCATTCGCGGGTAAACCCGCTCCTACGGGGGGCGCTGCACAGCATGATTCGGGGTTCAGACCGCCCTGTTCAATTTCACCCAGGAAGCAAACCTGTCGACGAACGCCTGCAAGAACGGTCGCGTCTTGTCGTTGAGCTTGCCCGAATCCTCGAACAGGCTCGCCGCACCGCCAAGGTAAGCCTCAGGCATCTGCATGCAGGGCATGTCGAGAAACACCAGCGACTGGCGCACCGCATGGTTGGCGCCAAAGCCGCCAATTGCCCCCGGCGACACACTCACCACCGCCGTCGGCTTGCCGCTCCAGGCACTTTGCCCGTAAGGCCGCGAGCCCACATCGATGGCATTTTTCAGGCAGCCCGGCACCGAGCGGTTGTATTCCGGGGTGACGAACAGCACCGCATCACTGCGGCGGATCTCATCGCGAAAACGCTTCCAGGTTTCCGGCGGTGCCTCAGCTTCGATATCTTCGTTGTACAGCGGCAGGTCGCCAATTTCGACGATCCTCAGGGCAAGACTGGACGGCGCCAGCTCCGAAAGTGCGCGGGCGACCTTGCGGTTGTAGGACTCCTTGCGCAAGCTACCGACGACGACTGCTACCGAATACACCTGGCTCATGGCAATTCCAACCTTTGCGGGGTAAAGAGACGTTGTAGTTATAGATGACCGCTCCTCGTTGCTTTGGTTTTTTTTCCGCAAGGCGAAAACTTCCGAGTCTGTTTCACGGTCTATGCCTTCATACATTTCCTACGTAATTCAGAGGTTTCCACCCAAATGGCAGCAGTAATGGTCGGCCAATTCCACGCCCGTGACGCCGAAGGCCGCATCTACCCCGTGCACGAGTTCCAGGAGTCCACCCTGCAACTCGATGGCAGCACGCTGGGCGCCCCCATCACCACCTACCGCCTGGCCATCGGCGACAAGGTCAACCACCTGGGTGAAAACCGTTTCGAGCTGGCACGCTCCGGTGTCGAGATCACACGCATTCCGTGATGCAATCCACGGTGTAGCGGCCCCCTTCGTTCTGCAGGCCGTGCACATCGGCGACGAACCCGGGAAAGCCCTGGTTGAATGCCCGGGCAAATGCCAGGTAGTCCAGGATCGAGCGGGTCGCCTCGGTGAACCGCTCACCCGGCATGATCAACGGGATCCCAGGCGGGTACGGCACCAGCATCACCGCTGCCACACGCCCCAGCAGTGCCTCGATCGGCACCGCCTCTACCTCCCCACGCACCATCTTGTCATAGGCCTGGGCCGGGCTTACGGCCACCTCCGGCAAACGGGTGAACAGCCGCTTCAGCTGCTTGGCCGTGGCATTGGCGCGGTAGCAATCATGTAACTGGTCGCACAGGTCGCGCAGGCCCATGCCCTGGTAGCGCAAGGCGTCGGCAGCCCCCACGCTCGGCAGACAACTGCTGAGCGGGGTGTTGCCGTCATAGTGGCGCTTGAATTCCAGCAGCTCGGTGAGCAGGGTGCTCCACTTGCCCTTGGTGATGCCCATGGAAAACAGTACCAGGAAGCTGTACAGGCCCGTTTTTTCCACCACCAGCCCGCGCTCCCAGAGAAACTTGCTGACTACCGCCGCCGGGATGCCGCGCGCGCCCAGCACACCCTCTGCGCTCAGGCCCGGCATTACCAAGGTCACTTTCAGCGGGTCGAGCAGCACATAATCGGCCACCACTTCACCAAACCCATGCCATTGCGCCCCTGGCTGCAGCAACCAGTCCTGCGCGACCAGACGGGGGATGCCCTCGGCACTTGGCGGCTGCCAGATGCTGAACCACCAGTCCTCTGCGGCAATGTGCTCCCGCAGGTTGGCAAGGGCACGACGAAAGCTCAACGCTTCGTCGAACATCTCCTGCAGCAGCGAGCGCCCGGCCGGCCCTTCCATCATGGTCGACGCCACATCCAGCGAGGCGAGAATGCTGTATTGCGGCGAGGTAGAGATGTGCATCATGAACGCTTCGTTGAAGCGGTCCCGGTCCAGTTGCCGCCTGGCACCGTCCTGCACATGAATCATCGAGGCCTGGCTGAACGCCGCCAGCAGTTTGTGGGTGGAATGGGTGCTGAACACCAGCGGGCTGTCTGCCGCGCAGGCGGTGCCCATGGCGTAGCGCCCGGTGAAGAAGTCGTGGAACGCCGCATAGGCGAACCAGGCCTCGTCGAAGTGCAGCACCTCGACACTGGTACCCAGGGTCTGCTTGATCAGCCCGGCGTGGTAACACAGCCCATCGTAGGTGGAGTTGGTCACGACCGCCAGCTTGATGCGCCGCCGACGATCACGGGCAAGGGGGTTGGCCTGGATCTTCGCAGCGATCGCCTCGGGGCTGAACTCGCTGAGCGGGATCGGGCCGATGATGCCCAGTTCGTTGCGCTCCGGGCACAGGTACAGCGGGATGGCCCCCGTCATGATGATTGCGTGCACCACCGACTTGTGGCAGTTGCGGTCCACCAGTACCAGGTCGTCACGGCCGACCATGGCGTGCCAGACGATCTTGTTGGCCGTGGAGGTGCCATTGATGACGAAGAAGGTGTGGTCGGCGCCGAAGTTGCGCGCCGCCCTGGCCTCGGCTTCGGCCAGTGGGCCTGTGTGGTCAAGCAGCGAACCCAGCTCCGGCACGGAAACGGACAAGTCCGAGCGCAGGGTGTTTTCCCCGAAGAACTGGTGAAAGGCTTGGCCTACCGGGCTTTTATGATAGGCCACACCGCCACCATGGCCCGGGGTGTGCCAGGAATAGTTGGACTGCGCGGTGTGCTGCACCAGCGCCTTGAAGAACGGCGGCAGCAAGCCATCGAGGTAGGTGTGTGCGGCACGCGCCACCTGGCGGGCGAGAAACGGCACGGTGTCTTCGAACAGGTAAAGGATGCCACGCAGCTGGTTGAGCTCGCTCATGGCTTCGGCGGGGGCATTCTCCAAGGTCACCTGCTCGCCCAGGGCAAAGATCGGCAGGTTGGGTGCGCGCAGACGGGCCAGGCGGATCAGCTCGGCCATGTTCTGCAGCAAGTGGGTGTTCTCGCCAGCGCCTTCGGCGGCAATCAGCATGCAGGCCAGGCCATGGTGGGTGGCGGCGACCAGGCGCGCTTCGGCGTGGTCGGCTGCGGCAAGAATGGCAAAGCCATCCTGGCGCAGTTCCTCGGCGATACCCCGCACGCGCTCGCCAGCAACACTGTCGGCCTTGATGGCGCGGTGGACGATGAGGATCGGGAACTTGAGGTCCTTGTACATCAGGCGGCTACCTCAAAAGGACATGGCGTCCATTTCAGGGTAGTTGAGCCTTGTATTGCCTGTACTGGTCCTTTCGCGGGTGAACCCGCCCCTACGTGGACACCGGTCGGTGATTGGACACAGGCGTCGTAGGAGCGGGTTTACCCGCGAAAGGGCCGGGCCTGCTGGCCAATCTGCCCCCCGCCACTCAACGCCGCAGCCACCACCGTATTCGCGGGTAAACCCGCTCCTACAACGATCTCCACTCCTGTTGCAGGGCGAAAGATCAGCCGGCTGGTGTCTCAGTCAGGGTCTGCCACAGCGAAGGCCCACCCGCCGACTTGGCAACGGCCGCCAGACGCTCGGCATGCGCCTCCAGTTCCTCGGCGCTGGCCATGATCACCCGCCCCGGCGTACGCCCGACAATCCGGCGGATCTCGCTGCCGCCAGCCCCCTGCCCGTCATCCTCTGCATCTGCACCATGGCCAGCCAGCGACAGGCTGGTCTGGCCACCGGTCATGGCCAGGTAAACGTCGGCCAGCAGTTCCGAGTCGAGCAGTGCGCCGTGCAACTCTCGGCCTGAGTTGTCGATGTCGTAGCGTTTGCACAGCGCATCCAGGCTGTTGCGCTGCCCCGGGTGGCGCGAACGTGCCAGCAGCAGGGTGTCCAGAATGGTGCAGTGCTGCGAAATGTCAGCGCGGTCCTGCTGGCCCAGCAAGGCGAATTCGTTGTTGATGAAGCCAACGTCGAACGCCGCGTTGTGGATGACCAGCGTGGCGCCCTGAATGAACTCGAAGAACTCCTCGGCGACATCGCCAAAGCGTGGCTTGCCGACCAGGAAAGCATCAGTGATGCCGTGAACGTTGATCGCGCCCTCGTCACTCTCGCGGTCGGGCTGCAGGTAGACGTGGAAGTGCCGCCCGGTCAGACGCCGGCCGATGACCTCGACACAGCCGATCTCGATGATCCGGTGGCCTTCGCCAACCGGCATACCCGTGGTTTCGGTATCGAGAATGACGAAGCGTTTATCTTGCTGCTGCTCCACGCGGGCGCTCCAACTTGCATCAGTTACAAAGGCCGCGATTGTACCCCAGCTCAACGCTGGGCGCGCACCTCATCGACCCCGCGGTTGGCCAGTTGGTCGGCGCGTTCGTTGCCGGGGTGGCCGATATGGCCGCGCACCCACTTCCAGGTCACCTTGTGGCGGTTGACCTGCTCATCGAGCTGCTGCCACAGGTCGGCATTCTTCACCGGTTCCTTGGCCGCGGTCTTCCAGCCGCGCTTCTTCCAGTTGACCATCCATTCGTTGATGCCCTTCATCACGTATTGCGAGTCGGTGGTCAGCACCACTTCGCATTCGCGTTTCAGCGCCATCAGCCCCTGGATAGCAGCCATCAGCTCCATCCGGTTGTTGGTGGTTTCGCGTTCACCACCCCACAGTTCCTTCTCGACGCCCTTGTAGATCATCAGGACGCCCCAGCCACCCGGGCCGGGGTTGCCCTTGCAGGCGCCATCGGTAAACATTTCGATGCTTTCGCTCATGTACCACTCATGTTCAGTGCTTTTCGGTATCAGGGTTGGCCGCCGTGCGGTTGACCTTGGCCAGCGGCAGCGGCAGCAGCTTGCCCATCGGTTCACGGCGCTCCGGGCGCAATGGCCGCAGGCCCACCACCATCTTGCGCGCCACCAGCAGGTACACCCCGCCACCGAAGCCCTGCCAGCCGCAGGCCAGTCGTTCCCAGCCTTCAAGGCGTTGCTGCCAGGCCGGTGAGGCAAGCGGCGGACGATAGCACCCGAAGCGGCGTTTCTCCAGCGCGAAGCCCAGCAGGTTGAGCCAGTCGCCCACCCGTGACGGCGAGATGCAGCGCGCCTTGCGCAGAGCACCGTGACTGAAGAAATGGCGCATACCCCAGCTGCTCCACGGGTTGATCCCCACGATCAGCAGGTGCCCGCCCGGGCGCACGGCACTGGCGGCCTCGCGCAGCAGGCCATGGGGCGACAGGCAGAAGTCCAGGCCATGCTGCAGCACCACCACGTCGGCAGCGTGCTCGCTCAACGGCCAGGCCTGCTCCTCGCAGACAATCTCCACACCCGGCAACGGCGCACCAAGGCGCACGTTACGCTGTACCTGGGGGGCTCTGGGCGGTGGCTCGGCGCAGGGCCCGTAATGGACGAGATAACCGCCAAAGAAGCGCCCGAGCTCTTCTTCCAGCAGTTTGTCCTCCTCCTTGAGCATCAGTTGCCCAAGTGGGCCGTTGAACCACTCACGGGCCAGGCTGATCAGCTCGACCCAGTCCGGGTCGGCCTGGGCAAAGGCTTGGTCGGTCATTGCGCTCTCCCTCGAAGGTTCTCCCACCGCGCCATCGCGGCTAAGATGCCCTCATGTGCCACGCTAGGTGAATCGGATCCGCACCATGATACAGATCGATGCTCTCCCCGCTTTCTCCGACAACTACATCTGGTTGTTACAGGATACTGCCAAACGCCGTTGCGCGGTGGTCGACCCGGGCGATGCCGGCCCGGTGGAGCGCTGGCTGGCTGCCAACCCCGAGTGGGTGCTGAGCGACATCCTCGTCACCCACCACCACAATGACCATGTCGGCGGTGTGGAACGGCTCAGGCAATTGACCGGCGCACGGGTCTGTGGCCCCGCCAACGAACGCATTCCCGGCCGCGAACTGGCCCTGGACGAAGGCGACAGGGTGGACGTGCTGGGTGTGACGTTTCAGGTACTCGCGGTACCCGGCCATACCCTGGGGCATATCGCCTTCTTCAGCGACCAGCCAGCGACGCCCATCCTGTTCAGTGGCGACACCCTGTTCGCCGCCGGTTGCGGGCGCATGTTCGAGGGTACACCCGAACAGATGCAGCCCGCCCTCGCCCGCCTGGCGGCCCTGCCAGCGCAGACAGAAGTGTACTGCGCCCATGAATACACCCTCAGCAACCTGCGCTTCGCCAAGGCTGTCGAACCGACCAACCCGCACATTCAGCAACGGTTCGAGGACGTTACCCGATTGCGCGCCGAAAATCGCATCAGCTTGCCATCGACGATCGGCCTGGAGCGCCTGACCAACCCCTTTCTGCGTACCTCTGAAACATTAGTTAAACAAAAAGCAGACGAGTGGAAGGGACATTCAAACACCTCGCATGTCGCTGTTTTTGCTGCCTTGAGGTCTTGGAAGGACACCTTCTGATAACCGCAAGATATATCGCAAGTGAGGGTCTAAGGTTGACCGGGGCCGGAGCGGTTTCTAGAATCGCCGAAATTTTTCGCCCGGATACCTGTGTCAGCCGATGTCTTCCCGTAGCCGCAGAACCTCTCATTCCGCCGCCCTGACGCGTCTGGCTCAAATCAGCGCGCTGGCCCTGGCAGCCACGCTGGTGGGCTGTCAGAGCACCCGTCAGCTCGACGAATCCGATAGCGTTCGCGCGCACAACTACCAGGCGCGGATCAAGCACAAACCTTCACCGCTGCTGGTCAAGCCGGCCGAGCAGGCGCCGCAGGATGTCTGGGAGCGCATGCGCCAGGGCTTCGCCCTGCAGGACACCATCGACGTCAACCCGCGCATCGAGCAGCAGCGTTTGTGGTTCGCCAGCAACCCGTCCTTCATAGAAAGCGCCGGGGAACGTGGCAGCCTCTACCTGCACTACATCGTCGAGCGTCTTGAAGAACGCGACATGCCGCTGGAGCTGGCCCTGCTGCCCGCCATCGAAAGCGCCTACAACCCCATGGCCTACTCACGCGCCAGCGCTGCCGGCATGTGGCAGTTCATGCCGGCTACCGGTCGTCATTTCAACCTGCGCCAGACCAACTTCTATGACGGCCGCCGCGATGTCACCGCATCGACCAACGCCGCACTGGATTACCTGACCCGCCTGCACGACATGTTCAACGGCGACTGGCTGTTGGCCCTGGCGGCCTACAATGCCGGTGAAGGCACTGTCAGCCGAGCCATCGAACGCAACGAAAAGCTCGGCCTGCCGACCGACTACTGGAACCTGCCGCTGCCAAAGGAAACCCGCGACTACGTGCCCAAGTTGCTGGCGCTGTCGCAGGTGGTGTCCACGCCAGAAGCCTATGGTATCAATCTCACCCCGATCGCCAACGAACCGTACTTCGAAGCGGTGGCGATCAAAGACCGCCTGGACCTTACCCGGGTCGCGGCCTTTGCCAACATCGACGAGGATGAGCTGATCCAGCTCAACCCGGCATTCAAGAAGCGCATGACCGTCGATGGCCCGAAACAGCTGCTGGTGCCCACCGCCAAGGCGCAGCTGCTCAGTGCCAGCCTGTCCAACCTCAAGCCGGAGCAACTGGTCAGCCTGCAACCGCCGAAAGCAGCGTTTGCCCGGGCCGTGGCCGAAGCCAAGGCACCGGTGGGGGCACGCAGTTACCGGGTCAAGCGTGGCGATAGCCTGAGCGTCATCGCCAAGGCCAACCGTGTGTCGATCAAGGACATCAAGCGCTGGAACCGCTTGTCCAGCAACAGACTGCGCGCTGGCCAGGTTCTGGCCCTGCGCGGTGGCAGTGCACCGAGCGCCGCCGGCAACCGGGTCGCAGCATCCGGAAAGCGCTCCACCAAATACAAGGTGCGCAAGGGCGACTCCCTGTACCTGGTGGCCAAGCGCTTCAATGTGAAAATGAAGCACCTCAAGCGCTGGAACCCACGCAGCGGCCACGCCCTCAAGCCAGGCCAGACCCTGACCGTCTACGTCGGGCATTGAGTCGTTACAGGGGCTGCTTTGCAGCCCATTCGCGGGCACGCCCGCTCCCACAGGTTTTTCACAGCCCTCAAAGCCGGTGCCGTACCTGTGGGAGCGGGCGTGCCCGCGAATGGGCCTGAAAACCCAGCCACTGGAAAACCCCAGCCCCTCTCTTTTTCCAACCCCACCAAGCTGTTACTGTACTCGATCAAAGCCCAACGCCTCTGGATCGGATGCCGACTTGATACGTCCCCTCCTGCTGTCACTCAGCCTGGCCTTGAGCTTTCCCGTAGCCGCGATGGTGAGCGAAAGCCACGGATACGCGCAGTTCGGCACGCTCAAGTACCCAGCCACTTTCACCCACTTCGACTGGGTCAACCCGCAAGCGCCCAAGGGCGGCACATTGCGGGCCATGGCTTTTGGCACCTTCGACACGCTCAACCCCTACACTTTCAAGGGGTCGAGCCCGATTACCACGCCCAATTTCCAGCAGTACGGCATCAGCGAGCTGAACGAGCCACTGATGGTCGGCACTGGCCAGTACGACCCGTCTGGTGACGAGCCGACCTCCAGCTATGGCCTGATCGCCCGCTCGGTGGAATACAGCGAGGACCGCAGCTGGGTGGTGTTCAACCTGCGCCCGGAAGCCCGCTGGCATGACGGCCAGCGGATCACTTCGGCTGACGTGGCCTTCTCCTACCGCACGCTGCTCAAGGATGGCCACCCGATCTACCGCACCAACCTGCAGGAAGTGCAGCGGGTAGACATCCTCGGTCCGCTACGCATCCGCTTTGTGTTCAAACGCGCCGGCAACCCGCTCCTGATCCTGCGTCTGGGCGAAATGCCTGTGCTGCCCAAACACTACTGGCAGAAGCGCGACTTCAAGGCCACCACCTTCGAGCCCCCTTTGGGCAGCGGCCCCTACCGCATCACCCAGGTACAACCCGGGCGACGCCTGGTGTTCGAACGGGTGAAGAACTACTGGGGCAAAGACCTGGCGGTCAACCGTGGCAAGTACAATTTCAATCGGGTGGAATACGAGTTCTATCGCGACGCGACGGTGGCCTTCGAAGCCTTCAAGGCCGGCGAGTTCGACATCTATATCGAGCACCAGGCAAAAAACTGGGCCAACGGTTACAACTTCCCTGCCGTGCGCCGGGGTGAAGTGATCAAGACACAAATCCCGCACAGCATCCCCACGCAAACACAAGGCCTGTTCATGAACAGCCGCCGGGCCGCGTTCAGCGACCCGCGGGTACGCCAGGCACTGGGGCTGATGCTGGACTTCGAGTGGACCAACCGCGCGCTGTTCAGCAGCGCCTACCGCCGCTCGACCAGCTACTACCCCAACAGCGAGTTCGCCGCCAGCGGCCTGCCCACCGGCAAGGAGTGGCTGCTGCTGGCGCCGTTCCGTGACCAGTTGCCCGCCAAGCTGTTCAGCGAGCCGTACAAGGTCAGCCACACCGATGGCCGGGGCATCAGCCGCCAGACCCTTCGCCAGGCTCTGGGCCTGCTCGCCGAGGCCGGCTGGAAGCTGCACGGCCAGCGTCTGGTCAACAGCAAGGGCCAGCAATTACGCATGGAACTGCTGCTGGTAAACCCCAACCTTGAACGCATCCTGCAACCTTATGTCGAAAACCTGTCCAGCATCGGCATCGATGCGCGCTTGCGTACCGTGGACCGCGCCCAGTACAAACAACGCCTGGACCAGTTCGATTTCGACATGATTCTGATGACCCTGAACCAGACCCTGAGCCCCGGCCTCGAACAGTGGCTGTACTTCCATTCCAGCCAGGCCGCGACAAAGGGCAGCAAGAACTATGCTGGGGTCAAGGACCCGGTGATCGACCACCTGCTCGACACCCTGCTCGCCGCCCGCACCCGCGATGACCAGGTCGCCGCCGCCCGCGCCCTGGACCGCGTGCTCTCATGGCACTACTACATGATCCCCAACTGGTACCTCGACAACCATCGCCTGGCCTACCGCAACCGGTTCGCCTTCGTCACCACGCCGCCCTACACCCTTGGGCTGAACAGTTGGTGGATCAAGACTTCGGAGAAAGCCCAATGACGCCAACGCATCGTCTGCGCCAGCTGGCAGGCAGCCTGTTGCTCGCCTGCCTGAGCCTTCCCGCGCTGGCCGCGCCGCAGCACGCGCTCACCCTTTACGATGAGCCACCCAAGTACCCCGCCGACTTCAAGCACTTCGACTACGTCAACCCGGACGCGCCCAAAGGCGGCACCTTCCGCCAGTCCAGCTTCGGCGGCTTCGACAGCCTCAATCCGTTCATCAACAAAGGCGTGGCGGCCGAGAATATCGGCATTATCTACGACACCCTGATGCGCCAGAGCCAGGATGAACCGTTCACCGAATACGGCCTGGTTGCCGGCAAGATCGAAAAGGCCCCGGACAACAGCTGGGTGCGTTTCTACCTGCGCCCCGAAGCGCGCTTCCATGATGGCCATCCGATGCGCGCCGACGACGTGGTGTTCACCTTCAACGCCCTGATCAAGGACGGCGCCCCGCTGTACCGCCAGTACTACGCCGACGTCGCCGAAGTGGTCGCCGAAGACCCGCTGAAGGTGCTGTTCAAGTTCAAGCACACCAACAACCGCGAGCTGCCGCTGATTCTCGGCCAGTTGCCGGTACTGCCCAGGCACTGGTACGAAAATCGCGAATTCAACCGCGGCAACCTGGAGATCCCGTTGGGCAGTGGCCCGTACAAGGTCGCCAAGGTCAAGGCCGGGCGCTCGGTGCGCTACGAGCGGGTCAAGGACTACTGGGCCAAGGACCTGCCGATCAACCGCGGCTTCTACAACTTCGATGTCATGACCTTCGACTCCTACCGCGACACCACCGTCGCCCTCCAAGCACTCAAGGCCGGGGCGTTCGACTATGCCCTGGAAGTCAGCGCAAAGAACTGGGCCACCGCCTACGACGTGCCCGCCGTGCGCGAGGGTCGCCTGATCAAGGAGGAGCTTCCCAACGGCAACCCCACCGGCATGCAGGGTTTCATCTTCAACATCCGCCGCCCGGTGTTCCAGGATGTTCGCGTGCGCCAGGCACTGAGCCTGCTGCTGGACTACGAGTGGACCAACAAACAGCTGTTCAACGGCGCTTACACCCGCACCAGCAGCTACTTCGACAACTCGGAAATGGCCGCCCACGGACTGCCCAGCCCCAACGAGCTCAAAATCCTCGAACCACTGCGCGGCAAAGTGCCCGAGCAAGTATTCAGCGAGGTCTTCCACAACCCGGTCAGCGACGGCAGCGGCATGATCCGCGAGCAACAGCGCCAGGCCTACAAGTTGTTGCAGGACGCGGGCTGGAAAATCGTCGACGACAAGATGGTCGACGCCCAAGGCAAGCCGGTAAGCATCGAATTCCTGCTGGCGCAGACCGAGTTCGAGCGCATCCTGCTGCCGTTCAAACGCAACCTCGCCGACCTCGGTATCGAGCTGAACATCCGCCGGGTCGACGTTTCGCAATACATCACCCGCCTGCGTTCTCGGGACTACGACATGATCGTCGGCGGTTATCCGCAGTCCAACTCGCCGGGCAACGAACAGCGCGAGTTCTGGTCCAGTGCCGCCGCCGACAACCCCGGCAGCCGCAACTTCATTGGCCTGCGCGACCCGGCCATCGACCAGTTGGTGGAACAGCTGATCAACGCCGACTCGCGCCAGAACCTGATCGACCACTGCCGCGCGCTCGACCGCGTGTTGCTGTGGGGCTACTACGTGATCCCCAACTGGCACATCAAGACCTGGCGTGTGGCCTACTGGAACCACATCGGCCACCCGAACGTGTCGCCCAAGTACGACATCGGCATCGACACCTGGTGGATCAAGCCCGAGGTAACCCCGGCGGTCAGCGAAGCGCCTGCGGACGAGGCCAACTAAGATGCTGGCCTACATCCTGCGCCGCCTGCTGCTGATCATTCCGACCTTGTTCGGCATCCTCATCATCAACTTCATCATCGTCCAGGCCGCTCCCGGTGGCCCGGTCGAGCAGATGATCGCCAAGCTCGAAGGCTTCGAAGGCGCCACCAGCCGCATTGCAGGTGGCGGCGCCGAGGTTTCCGTTGCCGGCTCCAACTACCGCGGCGCCCAGGGCCTGGACCCGGCGCTGATCGCTGAAATCGAACGCATGTACGGCTTCGACAAGTCGCCGCCCGAGCGCCTGTGGATCATGATCAAGAACTACGCCCGACTGGACTTCGGCGACAGCTTCTTCCGCGATGCCAAGGTGATCGACCTGATCGCCGAGAAGATGCCGGTTTCGATCTCGCTGGGGCTGTGGAGCACGCTGATCATGTACCTGGTGTCGATCCCGCTGGGGATCGCCAAGGCCGTGCGCCACGGCAGCCACTTCGACGTGTGGACAAGCTCGGCAATCATCGTCGGCTACGCCATCCCGGCGTTCCTGTTCGCCATCCTGCTGATCGTGCTGTTCGCCGGTGGCAGCTACTTCGACTGGTTCCCGCTGCGTGGCCTCACCTCCAACAACTTCGACGAACTGAGCACCACCGGCAAGGTGCTGGACTACTTCTGGCACCTGGTACTGCCGATCACCGCGCTGGTCATCGGCAACTTCGCCACCATGACCCTGCTGACCAAGAACAGCTTCCTCGACGAGATCAACAAACAGTACGTGGTCACCGCCAAGGCCAAGGGCCTGAGCCGATCCCGGGTGCTGTACGGCCACGTGTTCCGCAACGCCATGCTGCTGGTGATCGCCGGCTTCCCTTCGGCCTTCATCGGCATCTTCTTCACAGGCTCCTTGCTGATCGAGGTGATCTTCAGCCTCGACGGCCTGGGCCTGATGAGTTTCGAGGCGGCCATCAACCGCGACTACCCGGTGGTCTTCGGTACCCTGTTCATCTTCACCCTGCTAGGGCTGGTGGTGAAACTGATCGGCGACCTGACCTACACCCTGGTCGATCCACGCATCGACTTTGCCAGCCGGGAGCACTGACATGGCCTTGTCCCCCCTCAACCGCCGGCGCTTCGAGCGTTTCAAGGCCAACCGCCGTGGCTGGTGGTCGCTGTGGCTGTTCCTGATTCTGTTCGGGCTGAGCCTGGGCGCCGAGCTGATCGCCAACGACAAACCGATCGCCGTACGTTACGACGGGGAATGGTACTTCCCGGCGTTCAAACGCTACCCGGAAACCACCTTTGGCGGTGAATTCCCACTGGAAGCCAACTACAAAAGCCCCTACATCCGCGAACTGCTGGCGAAGAAAGACAGCTTCGTGCTGTGGGCGCCCATCCCGTTCAGCTACCAGAGCATCAACTATGACCTGCGTGTCCCGGCGCCTGCCCCACCTTCGGCGGACAACTGGCTGGGCACCGACGACCAGGGCCGCGACGTGCTGGCACGGGTAATCTACGGCTTCCGCATTTCGGTACTGTTTGCCCTCACCTTGACCGTAGCCAGCTCCATTATCGGCGTCATCGCCGGCGCCCTGCAGGGGTTCTACGGTGGCTGGGTCGACCTGACCGGGCAACGCTTTCTGGAAATCTGGTCCGGCCTGCCTGTGCTGTACCTGCTGATCATCCTGGCCAGCTTCGTGCAGCCCAACTTCTGGTGGTTGCTGGGCATCATGTTGCTGTTCTCGTGGATGAGCCTGGTGGACGTGGTACGCGCCGAGTTCCTGCGCGGACGCAACCTGGAATACGTGCGCGCCGCCCGCGCGCTGGGCATGCGCAACGGCGCAATCATGTACCGGCACATCCTGCCTAACGCCATGATCTCGACCATGACCTTCATGCCGTTCATTCTCACCGGCGCCATAGGCACCCTCACCGCCCTGGACTTCCTTGGCTTCGGCCTGCCTGCCGGTTCGCCTTCATTGGGCGAGCTGGTGGCGCAGGGCAAGTCCAACCTGCAGGCCCCGTGGCTGGGCATCAGCGCCTTCGCCGTGCTGGCGCTGATGCTGAGCTTGTTGGTGTTCATCGGTGAGTCCGCCCGCGATGCCTTCGACCCGAGGAAGTGACATGAGTGAACAGAACCTGATTGAAGTGCGGGACCTGGCCGTGGAGTTCGTGACCGGGGACCAGGTCAACCGAGTGGTTGGCGGCGTCAGCTTCGACATTCGCAAAGGCGAGACACTGGCTTTGGTGGGCGAAAGTGGCTCGGGTAAATCGGTCACCGCACACTCGATCTTGCGCCTGCTGCCCTACCCCCTGGCCCGCCACCCCAACGGCAGCATCCACTACGAAGGCAAGGACTTGCTGCAGCAGAACGAGAAGACCCTGCAACGCATTCGCGGCAACCGCATTGCGATGATCTTCCAGGAGCCGATGACCTCGCTCAACCCGCTGCATTGCATCGAGAAGCAGATCAACGAAATCCTCCTGCTGCACAAGGGCCTGACCGGCAAGGAAGCGACTGCGCGCACGCTGGAGCTGCTGGATATGGTCGGCATTCCCGAGCCGCACAAGCGCCTCAAGGCCCTGCCCCACGAATTGTCGGGCGGGCAGCGCCAGCGGGTAATGATCGCCATGGCGCTGGCCAATGAGCCCGAACTGCTGATTGCCGACGAGCCGACCACAGCGCTGGATGTGACTGTGCAGCTTAAGATTCTCGAGCTGCTCAAGGAACTGCAGGCGCGTCTGGGCATGGCCCTGTTGCTGATCAGCCATGACCTGAACCTGGTGCGCCGCATCGCCCATCGTGTGTGTGTGATGCAGCACGGGCAGATCGTGGAGCAGGCCGAATGCGCCACACTGTTCAGCGCCCCGCAGCACCACTACACGCAGATGCTCATCAATGCCGAGCCCAGCGGGCTGCCGGCGCACAACCCGGTGGGCGCGCCGTTGCTGGAGGTGGATAACCTGAAGGTCTGGTTCCCCATCAAGAAGGGCTTTCTGCAGCGCACTGTCGACCATGTGAAGGCGGTGGACGGGATCAACTTCAGCTTACCCCAGGGGCAGACGCTGGGCATTGTTGGCGAATCCGGGTCGGGCAAGTCCACTTTGGGCCTGGCGATCCTGCGGCTGATTTCCAGCCAGGGCGGCATCCGCTTTCATGGGCAGAACCTCGAAGGGCTGAACCAGAACGCCGTGCGCCCCCTGCGGCGGGAAATGCAGGTGGTGTTCCAGGACCCGTTTGGCAGCCTGAGCCCGCGCATGTGCGTGGCGGACATTGTGGGTGAAGGGTTGCGCATTCACGGCATTGGCACCGCGCAGGAACAGGAAGCGGCGATTATCGCGGCCCTGGAGGAAGTAGGCCTGGACCCGCGCACGCGCCATCGCTACCCCCATGAGTTTTCCGGCGGGCAGCGCCAGCGCATTGCCATTGCCCGGGCGCTGGTGTTGAAGCCAGCACTGATTCTGCTGGATGAACCCACGTCCGCACTGGACCGCACCGTACAGCGCCAGGTGGTGGAATTGCTGCGTAACCTGCAGCAAAAATACAACCTGACCTACCTGTTCATCAGCCATGACCTGGCGGTGGTGAAGGCGTTGAGTCACCAGTTGATGGTGATCAAGCATGGGCATGTGGTGGAGCAAGGGGACGCGCAGGCGATCTTCCATGCGCCGCAGCATCCGTATACCCGACAGTTGCTGGAGGCGGCGTTTTTGGAGGTTGGGGGTTAGTAGGGAAAGGGTGCGTGTTCGCCAAGCAATCATCCTTTGATCGGTCGTTTCGTTTATTGCGATTTTCGAATATTTCGAATATAACTCGAACTCAGGCTGTTGCATCGTCGCCACAGCCCCGCAATCGATACCGCTCTGGAGATGCCCATGACCACCGCCAACCTCTCTAGCCATGTGCTTCCTGACGAGAAAGAAATTGCCGTGGCAGTCGAGTCAAGCCGCACGCTGGCAGCGTTCCTCTCGACAAAATCAGATACCCAACGGATCGAACTGCTCAACGAGGAAAATCAGCGCCAGGTTGTTGAAGTACCTACTTTCGCCCTACGCCTATTCGGCGAAATTCTCAGCGAACTGGCCTTGGGTAACTCAGTCAAAGTCGTTCCAATCCACGCCGAACTAACTACCCAGGAAGCAGCAGACCTGCTTAACGTCTCCCGGCCGCACTTGGTAAAGCTGCTCGACGAAGCGGTGCTTCCGCACACCAAGACAGGCCGCCATCGTCGTGTCAAATTCTCCGACCTGGTTGCCTACAAGGACAAACGTGATGGGGTGAGCCGCGCTGCGATGGATGCGCTGGCAGCCCAAGCTCAGGAATTGAAGATGGGGTACGAATGAAGCACTCGCCCTTCACGGCCATATACGACGCGAATGTACTTTACCCTGCTCCACTGCGTGATTTCCTGATGAACCTAGCGCTGACGGGCATCTACCGGGCACGTTGGTCAGCGAGCATTCATGACGAGTGGAAGCGCAATCTGCTACTCAACCGACCTGACCTCACGCCTGAACATTTGGATCGCACGTCATCGCTGATGGATGCTGCGGTGCCTGATGCACTCGTCACTGACTACGATTCACTGGTCGAAGGGCTGGACTTGCCAGATAGGGATGATCGACATGTTCTCGCAGCTGCAATCAAGTGCAACGCTTCGGTCATCGTCACCTTCAATTTGAAGGATTTTCCCAAGGCGGTTCTTGGTGCCTTCGATATTGAACCCTTGCATCCGGACGACTTCATCGCTGACCTTTGGGACCTGGACAAGGCAGCAGTCCTCGAAGCTGCCCAGCGGCAGCGAATATCGCTGAAGAACCCACCGCACAGCGTACAGCAGTATCTCGACAGGCTGCTTCAGCAGAAGCTTCCCGAGACAGTGAAACTGCTTTCAGCATTCAAGTTCCTCCTCTGAGTATGCCCAGCAGACTTTCTAGGGCAGCAAGGCGATCATCCGGGATTGATCAGCCCTGCACCTAAAGCCAAGCCTAGGAAAAGCCCCGCTCGTTACCACGCCAACAGAATCAAGCGGCAGTGATCAATTTTTCTGACAATAATCGTCTTCCATCATCAGCCGAATCGGGCATAAATTCTCCGCCGTCAACTCCCAGTACCCACGGTAGAGCCCATGTCCAGTCCACAACACCAGCCCGCTTCCCCTGCCCTGGCCACCCTGATCCAGCGCTCCGGCCAGCCCAGCCCAACGCTGAGCGAAGCCCAGGCACACGCCGTGCTGCAGGCCCACTATGGCCTTGCCGGCAACCTTTCGGTACTGGGCAGCCAGCAAGACCTGAACTTTCGCGTGGTCACACCGCAGGGTGGCTATGTGCTGAAGGCCTGCCACGGCAGCTACGCCCAACTGGAGCTTGAAGCCCAGCACGCCGCCCTGGCCTTCCTGCGCAATCAAGGTTTGCCGGTACCCGCCGTGCGCTCAGCCCACAACGGCATGGGGTTGCTGGAACTGGACATCGACGCGCAACCACTGCGCCTGCGCCTGCTCGATTACATCGAAGGCCAACCGCTGACCCGTCTCAAGCACATGGAACCACGCCTGATGGCCGAGCTGGGCGGGCTCTGTGCGAAGCTGGACAAGGCGCTTGCCCATTTCGATCACCCAGGCCTTGCGCGTACCTTGCAATGGGACCCGCAGCATGCCGGGGCACTGATCGATCACCTGCTGCCAGTGCTGAAAGATAACGGGCAGCGCGCCCGCATCGAACACGCCACGCGACAGGCCAACGAGCGCTTGGTGCCGCTGATCGATCAACTGCCCAGTCAGGCCGTGCATCTGGACATCACCGACGACAACACCGTGTGGGCCCGTGATGCCCAGCGTCAATGGCAACTGCAAGGCGTAATCGATTTCGGCGACCTGCTGCGCACCTGGCGTATCGCCGACCTGTCGGTGACCTGCGCTGCGCTGTTGCACCACGCCGAGGGCGACCCGCTGCGCATCCTGCCTGCCGTGCAGGCCTACCAGGCGCTCAACCCGCTGACCGAGGCCGAACTGCGCGCCCTGTGGCCGCTGGTGCTGAACCGTGCTGCCGTGCTGGTACTGAGCAGCGAACAACAGCTAACCGTCGACCCGGGCAACCAGTACACCCGCGACAACATTGCCCACGAATGGGAAATTTTCGACACGGCCACCGCCGTGCCTTTCGCCCTGATGGAGGCGGCCATTCTGCAGGCTGCGGGCCTGCAACCCGCGGCGCCGGACTTGAACGGCTGCGCCCCCCTGCTCCCCGAGCTGGCCGGGCAGGCTGTCACACGGGTGGACCTGGGGGTACTCAGCGAACACTTCGAGGCCGGCAACTGGGAACAACCCGGTTACGACCAGCAACTGCTGACCTCGCAGGCCGCCCCGGCCTGCAGCCTGCACGGGCAATATCGCCTGTCGCAAACCCATATCGACCGCCCCGAAGAGCCCGCCACCTGTGCCCTTGGCATCGAGCTGCATGTGCCCAACGGCAGCCAGGTGCAAGCGCCGGCAGCCGGCACCTGGCAGCGTCACGGCGATGGCCGGGGCTGCCTGCGCACCGCACACTGGGCTTTGTGGCTACAGGGCCTGGAAGATGCGCCGACAGATGGCCAGGCCGTGAAAAAAGGCCAGTCCCTGGGCAGCAGCGGCAGTAGCCTCAGCGTACAACTGTGCCTGGACAACAGCATCCAGCCCCCCTTCTTCGCCACGCCGTCACAGGCTGCTGCGTGGCTGGCCCTGTGCCCGTCGCCAGCCGCATTATTGGGCTTCGATTGCGATGCCGAGCCGCTACCCGATCCGCAAGCCCTACTGGCCCGCCGCGATGCCAGCTTCGCCCGCTCGCAGAAGCACTACTACGCGCAACCGCCGCACATTGAACGCGGCTGGCGCAACTACCTGATCGACATGCAGGGCCGTTCCTACCTGGACATGCTCAACAACGTCGCGGTGCTGGGCCATGGCCACCCACGCATGGTCGCCGAGTCGGCGCGGCAATGGTCGCTGCTGAACACCAACTCGCGTTTCCATTACGCAGCGATCACCGAATTCTCCGAACGACTGCTGGACTTGGCCCCCGAAGGTTTCGACCGGGTGTTCATGGTCAACAGCGGCACCGAGGCCAACGATCTGGCGATTCGCCTGGCCTGGGCCTACAGCGGCGGGCGCGACCTGCTCAGCGTACTGGAGGCCTACCACGGCTGGTCAGTGGCCACCGATGCCATCTCCACGTCGATCGCCGACAACCCGCAAGCTCTGGAAACCCGCCCGGACTGGGTACACCCGGTCGAAGCACCGAACACCTTCCGCGGTCGTTTCCGCGGGGCCGACAGCGCCGCCGACTACCTGCAAGACGTCGACGCCAAGCTGGCCGACCTCGACGCCCGAGGCCGTCAGCTGGCGGGCATCATCTGCGAACCGGTATACGGCAATGCCGGCGGCATCTCACTGCCTGCAGGCTATCTGCGCGACGCCTATGCCAAGGTCCGCGCCCGCGGCGGGGTGTGCATCGCCGACGAAGTGCAGGTGGGTTATGGTCGCCTGGGCGAGTACTTCTGGGGCTTCGAGGAACAGGGTGTGGTGCCGGACATCATTACCATGGCCAAGGGCATGGGTAACGGCCAACCACTGGGCGTGGTCATCACCCGTCGCGAAATCGCCGAGGCGCTGGAGGCCGAGGGCTACTTCTTCTCCTCGGCCGGTGGCAGCCCGGTCAGCTGCCGCATCGGCATGGCGGTGCTGGATGTCATGCAGGAGGAAGGCCTGTGGGACAACGCCCGCGACACCGGGCGCTACTTCAAGGCACGCCTGCAGGCGCTGGTCGACAAGCACCCGCTGGCCGGCGCGGCACATGGCTCGGGCTTCTACCTGGGGCTGGAACTGGTGCGCGACCGCACCACCCTGGAGCCGGCCACCGAAGAAACCATGGTACTGTGCGATCGCCTGCGTGACCTGGGCATCTTCATGCAGCCGACCGGCGACTACCTGAACATCCTCAAGATCAAGCCACCGATGTGCACCAGCCGTGCGAGCGTGGACTACTTTGTCGACAGCATTGACCGAGTGCTGGGCGAAGGCCTGTAAGTGTCAACGCGTGGGCCCGACGGCTGCGGCCCACGCCTGCAATGCCTCACACGCGGCCATGGCCACCTGCTCATCGGTACGCCCGGTGAACTGCCGCTCGATCGCATCGGCGGCAATCAGCCCGGCAATGGTGGGCTTGCCGACAGCATCGGTCAGGTCCAGCCATTCCCCCCAACTGGCGGGTACGTCGTACCAGCGCAGGTAGCCTGAGGGTGAGCACGGCCACCATCGCTCATCGAACTGCAGAATCACTTTTTCCAGCTTGCCCATCCCTAGATGCGCCAGCGCTTCCTGCTGTGTTTCAGGTAACGCAGGGGCAAAGTGCAACACTTTCAGCACTCCCACCGGGACTGTGCAAATGCAGAAGTCGCATACCTCGTCATTCACCTTGACGCGCGCGCTCGACCAGTCGATGTGGGTGACAGGACTGTCCAGGCGGATATCCAGGTTCTTCGACAGCAAGTCGACAAGCTCGCTGTAGCCGCCTGGCAGCATACGATCACCATGCCCGACCCCCTCTTCATCCAAGGCACAGACCGACAGTTGCTCGACGGGCAAACACGCTTCCAGTACAAGGTTGGCGTCGATGGCAAACTGCGTGGCACGCGCGAGCGCGGGATCGAGTGTGGCCATATAGCCATTGATCGCGTCAGACAAAGGCTGTTGCCGATCGAGACGCCTGATCAAGGCATCCCAGGCGGCGTCGACATCCGGCAACACCCCGCCGCGTGCTGCTGCAAGCGGACAACTGAAATCGGTCTCGACGCAAGCCAAGCCATGTTGAAGTGCAACAGCGGCCAATGGGTTCTCGGCAAAATGCTGAAGCCAGGCCGCACCTGCATCTGCTTTCACGCCGCCCAACTCGACAGTGTGGGCGCGCCCACCCGTTCGCCCACGCGCCTCCAGCACCGTGCAATCGACACCCCTTTCCCGCAAGCGTTGAGCGGCAGCCAGGCCTGCACACCCCGCACCGATCACGATCACCTTGCTCGCCCCGGCACTCACGGCTGCCTCGGCGGCGCGCAGCCCATCATTCCACGCACCATGAGTCATTGCCGGAGCGCTGGCATTGCAGGCTTCTCCAGCAATGACCAAGCGCCCATGCAGCACATGGCCAAGGGCGCTTCGATGCTGCGGCAACCCTCCTGGCAGCAAGGAACTGTAGGCCCCGAGGCTGAACGGGTCGGAACTCCAGTGGGTGATATGCCAAGCGGTTGGTCTGTGCACGCTTTTCTCCATTGAGAGGACTGTCCTGCAGGTGCATTAATGTTCATAATTTTTAGCAATAAAAGATGATCATCATCAGGTTTACTGACAATGGCCTTTAGCAGCGACTCCTTGGCAATTTTCCTCGCGGTGCTCGATGCCGGCTCGTTCTCCGCCGCCGCCCGCAAGCTGGGCCGTGTGCCTTCAGCCGTGAGCATGGCGATCGCCCAGCTCGAGGCCGAACTGGACCTGCCGCTGTTCGACCGGGCCACGCGCAAGGCCCTGCCCACCAGCGCGGCCCTGGCCCTTGAACCCCAGGCCAGGCAGGTGATCTGCCAGCTCAACCTGCTCGACGCCCAGGCCCTGCAACTGCACCAAGGCCTGGAAAAACGCCTGACCATCGCCATGGCGCCCGAGTTGCAAACCGGCCGCTGGAGCCAACCACTGGAAATCCTCGCCCAGGCATTTCCCAGCCTGGAAGTCGAGGTACGTTCGGCCACCCAGACCGAGGCCATTCGCCTGCTGCATGACGGCAGTGTGCAGTTGGCACTGGTGTTCGAACGGCCCGGCATCGACGAGCGCGAGTCATTCCTCGAAGCCGGTAGCCAACTGCTGGTGGCGGTAGCGTCACCGCGCCATCCGGCCGGGCAGAACAGCGGTACGCCACTGCCGGAGGAGGCCTTTGCCGAACAACGGCAGATCATCGTGGCCTCGGGCAAGGCCACCGGATCGGACCCGCGCATGGTGCTGTCCCGGCGCATCTGGCTGACCGACAGCTACCTGGCCACGCTGGACCTGGTGCAGTCCGGGCTGGGCTGGGCCTACCTGCCGCAGCCATTGGTCGAACCGCTGATAACCTCGGGTGCACTGGCCGAGGTGCGCTTCGACAACATGGCCAGCCGCCTGCGCTTGTGGGTAGACATCATCTGGATCAAGTCGCGCCCGTTGGGCCTGGGCGCGCGCCGCTACCTGGAAGTCATGCGCCAGGTGTTCGAGAAGGAACCACCCAGGGCCTGATACCCCTTGCGCGAGTCCCTGCCCTGCAGGCGCCCGCCCAGCCCTTTGGGCTGAGGGAGCGGGTTATGCTGTCGGCGCTACCAACCTGTACCCAACCCCCGCCTCGGTAATGATGAACCGCGGCGCCGTGGGGTCATCGCCCAGTTTCTGTCGCAGATGCCCGACCACGATCCGCAGGTAGTGGGTATCCTCCGCATGGGTAGGCCCCCAGATATCCTTGAGCAGCTGCTGCTGGGTAATCACCCGCCCAGGGTGCCCGGCCAACAGCGCCAGCAACGCATACTCCTTGCGTGTCAATGCCACCTCCACACCGTCGAGCGTCACCCGGCGGTAGGCAAAATCCACCGTCAGCGGCCCAAAGCTGGCCGCCACTTCCGAGCCGCCGGCTTGTGGCACCTGGCGCAGCAAAGCCCGCACGCGCGCGAGAAACTCCTGGATACCGAACGGCTTGGTCACATAGTCATTGGCGCCACCATCCAACGCATCGACCTTCTGCACTTCACTGGCACGCACCGACAACACCATCACCGGCACTGCACTCCATTCGCGCAATTCACGCAGCACCTGCTGGCCGTCCATGTCCGGCAGCCCCAGGTCGAGCACCACCAGGTCCGGCTTGCCCAGTGCCGCCTGGGCCAACCCCTCGGCACCGGTGGCAGCCTCCAGCACCTTGTAGCCTTGCGAGGCCAGACTGATACGCAGGAACTTGCGGATCTGCGGTTCATCATCGATGACCAACAGGGTGGCGGACTGGCTCATGGGGCTTCGCTTTCGGCTTCAGGTTGAGGAGGCAGCGGCAAGCATAGAGTGATGCTGGTGCCTTGGCCATCGATGCCTTCGCCCACCAGAATCTGCCCGCCATGGGCACCGATCATGCCCTGGCAAATTGCCAGGCCCAGGCCGGTACCCTGCCCGCCGCGGTCGCCACGGGCGGCGGTATAGAACATGTCGAAGATTTTCTCACGGTCGGCTTCAGGAATGCCGGGGCCCTGGTCGCTGACGGTCAAGCGCAGCTGGTCGTCATGCACAGCCACCTGCAGCTCAAGCCGACCATTGGCCGGCGAAAAGCGTGCGGCGTTTTCCAGCACGTTGACCAACGCTTGCTCGATCAACGCCGCATGCACGAACAGCAATGGCAACTCGGCCGGCACGTCAGTGTGCACGCGCAGCGGCGCCAGCACCACCCGCAGGCGGTTGAGCGCACTGCCGACGATGTCCGCCGGGGCCACCCAGTCGCGGGCCAGCTTGAGGCCGCCATGGCCCAGGCGGGTCATGTCCAGCAGGTTCTGGATGTAGCGATCGAGGCGTTCGGCCTCGTTGCGGGTGCCCTCCAGCAGCTCGCGGCGGTCTTCAACCGGGATCGCGTCGCCCAACGCCAGCAGGCTGTCGATGCTGCCACGCATGGCGGTCAACGGCGTGCGCAAGTCATGGGATACGGAAGCCAGCAGGGCGCTGCGCAGTTGCTCGGTTTCGCCGTGCAGGCGTGCGGCTTCCAGCTGCTCGGCCAGGCGTGCGCGGGCCAAGGCCTGGGCCAGTGGCTGGCCTAGGGCGGTGAGCAGGCGCCGGCGCGGGTCGCTGAGCGGCTGTCCGGTGCGCGGGCGCACACCCAGCAGCGCCAGAGGCTGATCGTCCACCGCCAACGGCCACCACCACCAGCGGCCATTTGGCAGGGTATCGCTGCCGTGGCCGGCAGCCTGCCCGTGCTGCCAGGCCCAATCGGCAGCAGCCCGTTCGGTGTCGCTGAAGGTGTGGACTTCCCCACTGGCCACTTGCAACTGGCCTTCGGCGTTGCGCTCCAGCAAGCACACCTGGGTGTCCTGCCAGCCGTCCAGGTGCTGGCCGGCAGCCTTGAATATGGCTTGGCGGTCGGTGGCGACCGTCAACCGGCGAGACAGGTCGAGCAACTGGCTGGTCTGCGCCTGCGTCTCGCGCAGCGCCTGCAACTGGCGACGCTGGCGCGCGGCCAGGTTGCCGGTGAGCGCAGCCATCAACAGAAAGAACACCAGGGTCAGCACGTCTTCTTCGCGCTGGATGGTGAACGAGAAGTTGGGCGGTATGAACAGAAAGTCATAGACCAGGAATGACAGTGCGGCGCAAGCCAGCGCAGGTCCCAGGCTACTGCGCACCGCCACCAGCAACACCGCCGCCAGGAACACCAGCGAGATATTGGGCAACGCGAGCACACTGGACACCGCCCAGGCCAGCCCCGCAGCCATCACGGTGGCCAGCAGCGCCAGCAGGTAATGACGCCACACCCACACCCGCCGCACCGCTGAACGCGGCGCTGGCGGCTGCACCTCGCGGTCCAGCACATTGATCTCCAGGCCATGGCTTTCGCGCAGTAGCCGCGCCGCCACACCAGCGCCGAACAAACGCCGACGCAGGCGATTGCGAGACTGCCCGACCAGCACCAGGCTGGCCCGCCGCTCGGCAGCATGCTGGATCAGCGTGCGGGCCACTTCGCCAGCACGCAGCTGCACCACCTCCCCGCCCAGTCGCTCGGCCAACTGCTGCGCGGCTTGCAAACGCTGCCGTGCGGTTTCGTCACGCAGGCGGCCGTTGTCCACGTGCACCAAGCTCCAGGGCAGGTGGCGGCGCTGGGCCACGCGACAGGCATGGCGCACCAGGCGTTCGGCCTGGTCGTCACCCTCGATGCCCACCAGCAACCGGCCACGCAAGGCCGGCGCCTCTTGGCCACGCTGACGATAGCCGTGGGCCAGGTCGGCATCGACCTGAGCAGCGGCGGTCTGCATGGCCAGCTCGCGCAGGGCGGTGAGGTTGGTTTGCGAAAAATACGCATCGATGGCCGCCCGAGCCTGCTCGGGCACGTACACCTTGCCTTCGCGCAGGCGTTCGAGCAGCTCTCGCGGAGGCAAGTCGATCAGCACCAGCTCGAACGCTTCCTGCAGCACCCAGTCCGGCAGGGTCTCGCGCACTTGCACGCCGGTAATGTCGCGGACCTTGTCGTTGAGGCTTTCCAGGTGCTGGACGTTGACCGTGGTGTACACGTCGATGCCTGCGGCCAAGAGTTCCTGTACGTCCTGCCAGCGCTTGGCGTGGCGGCTGCCGGGGGCGTTCGTGTGGGCCAGTTCGTCCACCAGGGCCAAGGCCGGCGCGGCACGCAGCAGGCCGTCAAGGTCCATTTCCTCGAGGGTGACGCCACGGTACTGGCTACGCAACAAGGGCTGCTGATGCAGCCCTCCGAGCAACGCTTCGGTTTCGGCGCGGCCATGGGTTTCGACCACCCCGGCCAACACCTGCACGCCCTGGCGTTGCTGGGCGTGTGCGGCCTGGAGCATGGCGAAGGTCTTGCCGACGCCAGGGGCGGCGCCAAGGAACACCTTCAACCGGCCCCGGCCATTTCGCGGAAGGTTGGCCAGCAGCGCATCGGCGCGGGCGGAATCACTCATGCTTCATCCTTTGCTTTTTCCAGCAGTCGGCCAGTTCAGGGAAAGCCCCTTGACTGTAGGAGCGGGTTTACCCGCGAATACGTCAGTGGCACCACCACCGCATTCGCGGGTGAACCCGCTCCTACAGGCTTCCTGCCAGCGCTTCGATTACCTGACAATGGCGAGCTTTTCCAAGGCCTGGTTCAACGCCAGCACGTTGACCACCGGCGGGCCGATCAATGGGTGGAGGGTGGCCTGTTCCAGCAAGGCTTGCAAGCGCTCGACCGGCAGTTGCCGTGCCGCCGCCACCCGCGGGATCTGATAGGCCAATGCCTCCGGTGGCAAGTGCGGGTCCAGGCCGCTGCCCGAGGTGGTCAGCAGCGCCTGCGGCACTGGCCCCTGCTGTGCCTGATACAACGCGGCCGCATCGCTCCTTACCCGCTCAGCCAGCGCCGGGTTGCTCGGCGACAGGTTGCTGGCGCCGCTGGCCACGGTCGCGTAGGCACCTGCCGAGGGCCGCGAGTGGAACCAGCCATCGCCCTGGAAGTCCTGGGCGATCAATGCCGAACCCCGCACCTGCCCTTGCGCATCGCGTACCAGGCTACCGTTGGCCTGGTTCGGGAAAGCGACCTGAGCAATACCGGTCACCGCCAGCGGATACAGGGCGCCGGTCACCAGGGTCATGAACAAAGCCAGGCTCAATGCCGGGCGTAGATAAGCAGTCATGGTGGCCTCCTCAGACCAGGTTCAGGGCATTGAGCAGCAGGTCGATCAGCTTGATCCCGGCAAACGGCACCACAATGCCACCCAGCCCGTAGATCAGCAGGTTGCGCCGCAACAGGTGCGCCGCACTGACCGCCTGCACGCGCACCCCACGCAGCGCCAGCGGAATCAGCACGATGATGATCAGCGCGTTGAACACGATCGCCGACAGGATCGCGCTCTGCGGGCTGGCCAGTTGCATCAGGTTGAGTACACCCAGTTGCGGGTAGATGGCAGCGAACAGCGCCGGCAGGATGGCAAAGTATTTGGCCACGTCGTTGGCAATGGAGAATGTTGTCAGCGCACCACGGGTGACCAGCAGCTCCTTGCCGACCTGGACTACGTCCAGCAGCTTGGTAGGGTCGCTGTCCAGGTCGACCATGTTGGCTGCCTCCCGTGCAGCCTGAGTGCCATCGTTCATGGCCATGCCTACGTCAGCCTGGGCCAGTGCCGGGGCGTCGTTGGCACCGTCGCCGCACATGGCAACCAGGCGGCCGTCATTCTGCTCCTGGCGAATGCGCGCCAGCTTCTTCTCGGGTGTGGCCTCGGCCAGTACGTCATCCACCCCCGCTTCGGCGGCGATGGCGGCCGCAGTCAGCGGATTGTCGCCGGTCACCATCACCGTGCGGATGCCCAGCTTGCGCAGCTCGGCGAAGCGCTCGCGGATACCAGGCTTGACCACGTCCTTGAGGTGGATCACGCCAAGCAAGCGCTTGTCGACGCACACCAGCAACGGTGTACCGCCACTCTGCGCGATGCGATCGACTTCGCGGGCCAGCGCCGCCGGCATATCCATGCGTTGCATACCGACGAATGCCAGCACCGCATCGACGGCGCCCTTGCGGTAGCGGTGCTGCTTGAAGTCGATGCCCGACAGGCGTGTCTCGGCACTGAAAGCCACCGCTTCGAACTGCCCGGCAGGCGGGTCGACGAAGTCGTGCAACTGGCGCAGGTATTCGACAATCGACTTGCCTTCGGCGGTGTCGTCGGCCAGCGAGGCCAGCAAGGCACCCTCCCCCAGTTCCTTGGCGGTAATGCCCGGTGCCGCATGCAGTGCGCTGCAGCGGCGGTTGCCGAAGGTGATGGTGCCGGTCTTGTCGAGCATCAACGTATGCACGTCCCCGGCCGCCTCGACCGCGCGGCCGGAGCGGGCAATGACATTCAGCCGTACCAGCCTGTCCATGCCGGCGATGCCGATGGCCGACAGCAGACCGCCGATGGTGGTAGGGATCAGCGTCACCAGCAGCGCGGCCAGGAAGATCAGCGGCAGGCTGCCACCCACGAAGTGGGCGAACGGCTGCAAGGTCACCACCACGATCAGGAAAATCAGGGTCAGGCCGATCAGCAGGATGTCGAGGGCGATTTCGTTCGGGGTCTTCTGCCGTTTGGCACCTTCGACCAGGGCGATCATGCGGTCCAGGGTCGACTCGCCCGGATTGCTGGTGATGCGGATAAGCAGCCAGTCGGAGACCAGCCGCGTATTGCCGGTCACCGCCGAGCGGTCGCCGCCTGATTCGCGTATTACCGGCGCGGACTCACCGGTAACGGCGGCCTCGTTGACGGCCGCAATGCCTTCAAGCACCTCGCCGTCGCCGGGGATAATCTCGCCGGCCACCACGCGTACCACGTCGTCCTTGCGCAGCGCGCTGGCAGCCACCGTCTCGTAGCTGCCATCACGCAGACGACGCTCGGCGGTCAGGCCTTGGCTGCCGGCCTTGAGGCTGTCGGCGCGGGCCTTGCCACGGCCTTCGGCCAACGCCTCGGCGAAGTTGGCGAACAACACGGTGAACCACAGCCACAGGGCAATCTGCACCGCAACACCGGTGCTCACGCCGCCGCCGGGGGAAAAACACAGCACGGTGGTCAGCACCGCGGTCAGGGCCACCACCAGCATTACCGGGGAGCGCTTGAGCTGACGCGGGTCGAGCTTGACGAACGCCTGCACCAGCGCCGGGCGCCACAGCGCGGCGAAGCGGGTCTGGTCCTTGGCACTGTGCCGGCTATTCACTTCAGGAATGGGCATGTTCATGATCGGTCCTCAAAAACCCAGGCTAAGGTGTTCGGCGATTGGCCCAAGGGCCAGCGACGGCAGGAAGGTCAGGCCTCCGACCAGCAGGATGGTCACCAGCAGCAAGCCGGTGAACAGCGGGCCGTGGGTGGGGAAGCTGTTCTGCCCCAGCGGCGCGCTTTTCTTCGCCGCCAGGCTGCCGGCCAACGCCAGTATCGGCAGGATGTAGCCGAAGCGGCCGATGAGCATGGCCAGGCCGATCATCAGGTTGTGATACACGGTGTTGGCGCCAAAGCCGGCAAAGGCAGAGCCGTTGTTGGCCGAGCCCGAGGTATAGGCGTACAGCAACTGGCTGAAACCATGCGCCCCCGGGTTGGTGACCGCCCCGGCCGGGCCGGGCAGGCTGGCGGCGATGGCGCCAAGTACCAGCACGCCAACCGGCATCACCAGCAGGGTTGCCACCAGAAGCTGCACTTCACGGGCCTGCAGCTTCTTGCCCAGGTATTCCGGGGTACGGCCAATCATCAGCCCGGCCAGGAACACCGCGATAAGGACGAACAGCAGCATGCCGTAGAGGCCCGCGCCGACGCCGCCGAATATCACCTCGCCGACCATCATGTTGACCATCGCCACCATACCGGTCAGCGGGTTCAGGCTGTCGTGCATGGCGTTGACCGAACCGTTGGAGGCGGCGGTAGTGGTGACCGCCCACAGCACCGAACCGGTGGTGCCGAAGCGGCTTTCCTTGCCCTCCAGGGGGGCGGTCTGCTGCACCTGGGCGCTTTCCAGCGCTGGGTTCGGCTGGTGCTCGGACCACAACGCCGTGCTGCCACCGATCAGGAACAGGGCAAGCATGCAGGCGAGGATGGCGCGGCTCTGGCGCAGATCCTTCACGTAGTGACCGAAGGTGAACACCAAAGCCACCGGAATGAGAATGATCGACGCCACCTCGAACAGGTTGCTCCAGGCCGTAGGGTTCTCGAACGGGTGCGACGAGTTGACGCCGAAGAAGCCGCCGCCATTGGTACCCAGTTGCTTGATGGCGATCTGGCTGGCGGCCGGCCCCAACGGAATGGTCTGGTCGGCACCTTGCAAGGTCAGCGCGTGGGCGTAGTCGGCAAAGGTCTGCGGCACGCCCTGCCAGACCAGCAACAGCGCCAGCAGGACGCACAGCGGCAACAGGCCGTAGAGGGTGGCACGGGTCATGTCGACCCAGAAGTTGCCCAGCGTCGTCGCACTGCGCCGGGCGATACCGCGGCACAGGGCAACCAGCACAGCCAGGCCGGTGGCAGGGCTGACAAAGTTCTGCACGGTCAGGCCAAGCATCTGGCTCAGGTAGCTGACCGACGCCTCACCGCTGTAGGCCTGCCAGTTGGTGTTGGTAACGAAACTGACGGCGGTGTTGAACGCCAGTGACCATTCCTGGCCAGGCAGGTGCTGAGGGTTGAATGGCAGGTAACCCTGCAACTGCAGCACTGCGAACAGCAGCAGGAAGCCGACCAGGTTGAACGCCAGCAGGGCCAGAGCGTATTGCCGCCAGTTCTGCTCCTGGTTGGCGTTCACACCTGCCAGCCGGTAACAGCCCTGCTCGACCGGCCCCAGCACAGGCGTCAGCCAGGTACGCTGGCCCTCCATGACCTTGAAGTAGAACCGCCCGAGCCAGGGTGCCGGTAGCAGCACGATGGCAAAGAATGCCAGGAGCAAGGCGAAATCGTAACTGTGCATGGCCGCTCCCTAGCTGCGATCGGCGCGCAGCAGCGCCACCAGCAGATAAAACGCCAATGCCACTGCCAGCAGCAGTGACAGCCCGTCGAGCATGTTCATGTGTGGTTCTCCCCGTGTTACGGCTTGGGCCGCTTTAGGGAAATTGTCCGAGGGAGGGGCGTAAAGGGGCGAGAGCGGGGTGTGGGGGTGGGTATAAAGAATGCGTAAAAATCAGCGTTGTGGTCTGCCTGTAACGGCCCTTTCGCGGGCACGCCCGCTCCCACAGATACTGCACAGCCTTCAAGGCCTGTGTGGTACCTGTGGGAGCGGGCGTGCCCGCGAAAGGGCCGTTACAGGCTTACTGTTGTGGCGGCTGCTGCGCCGCGTTACGGCTCCAGTCCAGCAACAGGCTGTAGCCTACCGCCAGCAAGGTCGGCCCGATGAACAGGCCAATGAAGCCAAAGGCAAGCAAGCCACCGAACACGCCCAGCAGCACGATCACCAGCGGCAGGTTGCCGCCACGGCTGATCAGGTACGGTTTGAGCACGTTGTCCACGCCGCTGATGACGAACGTGCCCCAGACTCCCAGGAACACCGCCATTCCGTATTCGCCCTTCCACACCAACCAAGCGGTGGCCGGGATCCATGCCAGTGGCGGCCCCATGGGGATCAGGCTGAGCATGAAGGTCACCACCCCCAGCACGATCGCCCCAGGCACCCCCGCGATCAGGAAGCCGATCAGCGCCAGCAGGGCCTGCGCGGCCGCCGTGCCGATCACCCCGTTGACCACCCGCTGAACGGTAGCGGCTACCAGTTCCAGGTAATATTCGGCACGTTCGCCCACCAGCCGGTGCAGCAAGCGCAACACGAATGCCGCCAAACGCGGCCCGTCGCGGTAGAAGAAGAACACGAACACCAGGCTCAGGGTCAGTTCCAGCACGCCGCTGCCAATCTGCGCGCTGCGCGCCAGCAACCAGTTGCCCACTTGCCCTAAGTAAGGCTTGATCGAGGCAAGCAAGGCTGCGCCTTGCTGGTCCAGCGATTGCCAACTATTGACCAGACGCTCGCCAACGAAGGGAATGCCACCCAGCCAGGCCGGCGCATCGGGCAGGCCGTCGACCTGCACGTCACGCACAAACGCCGTAGCGTCGCGAATGTGATCGGCCAGGTTGAACCCCAGCCACACCAGCGGCAGTGCCACGATCAGGATCCAGGCCATGGTCAGCAGGCCGGCTGCCAGCGTCTCACGCCCGCCCAGCAGGCGCGTCAGGAAGCGCATCAACGGCCAGCTGGCAAAGGCCAGGATGGCCCCCCACAGCAATGCCGATATGAACGGTGCCATCACCCACAGGCCGGCACCCAGCAACGCCACCAGCAGAATCTGGACCAGCAGGCGATCATTGTTAACCATGATGGTGCTCGTTCAACGGATCAGTTCAAGGTGCAGGCCGTCTGCAGGCGCACTGCCGACTTCAAGGCGGCGGCTGCGCACCCCGGCCTTGACCAGCGCCTCGCGCCAGGCCTCAGCCTGGGCGCCACTGAGGCTGACGCGCAAGCTGCTGTCGAGGTTCAGGCTGCGGGCCAGCAGGTTTACCCAGGTGTCTTGCGGCGCGGCAAGGTCAGGGTAGTCGAGCTTGCCGGTGTCGAGCATTTCGCGCAGCACCGTGGCCGCGGTTGGCAGCAGCTCGCCCAGCGGGCTGCCTGCGATGAACTCTTCCACATGCAGGTAGGCGCGGCGGTTGCCACGGGTAACGCTGTACAGCGCGACCAGGGTGTCGGCCTCTTCTGCCGAGCGGCGTAGCAAAATGAACGCCTGCTGCTCATCGCCACCGTTGAGGCGGGCATTGCCGAATACATCATTGGCCCACAGGCTGGCCTCACCGCAATCACGCCCCTGGCACCAGAACAACGGGTAGCCACCGTCACGTACAAGTGCTTCGCGAGCATTGGTGAAGGCCTCACGGGCAGTACGTTCGACGGGCAATTCGTAGGTCACCGAGCTGACCTGACCACGGCTCTCGACCTTGTCATCGACCCGCAGGCGGCCACTGATCTTGCGCAACGGGCCCATCGGGTAGACCCGCTCCTGCTCGACGGCCGGGCGTTGATCAACCACCTTGGCGTCCTGCGGTACCGGCAGGCTACCGGCCCACAACACGGGGCTGGCGAGCACCAGGCAGGCCGCCAGGGCAGTGCGAATGGAAACAGGCGCGCTCATTGGCGAACCAGGCGGCGCTCAGCGCCGAATTGAAGCTCCAGGATGTCTGGCAGTTGCATGGTTGTCTCCCTGTTCAACCCGCCAAGCCTCGACACTTGTCCGGTGCAAGTCAAGCAAAGCCAAAGAAGCGATTGATACAGTCTGCAACAAGGACCGCGCCCTGCGCATCATTCAGGTGCAGGTGATGGCCGCCGGGCAGCGTCACCTGTTCAAAGGGTAGCTGCTCCAGCAACCCGGTGTGGCGCGCCAGCATGCCGTCGGCAGCCACCACCAACAGCGCCGGGCAACTCACCCGCCGCACATAGGCCATGGCCTGGGCCTCGCTCAGGCGCACCGGTGAGGGCAGGGTCAAGCGGCTGTCGCTGCGCCAGCTGTAGCCACCGGGCACCGGCATAAGGCCACGCTGGGCCAGCAGCTCGGCCGCCTCGCGGCTGACCGCGACCATGCCTTTCATCCGGGCTTGCACACCGGCTTCCAATGTCGCATACACCGACTTGCGTTTGCCATCCAGCCGCAACTGGGCTTGCAGTGCCATCCCTAAGCGCTCGCCGGCATCCTGTTCGGCGCCGGTCGGCGGGATGACGCCGTCGATCAACGCCAGGTGACTGACCCGATCGGGCAATGCTCCGGCCAGTTGCACCGAAATGATCGCGCCCAGCGAATGCCCCAGCAGGGCGAAACGCTGCCAACCCAGTTGCTCGGCCACGCGCAGCACGTCATGGGCATAGTCGGCCAAGGCATAACCGGCACCGAGCGGGCGGTGCTCCGAGTAACCATGGCCGGCCAGGTCCAGGGCGACGATGCGTAGCCCTTTCAGTTGCGGTGCCAGGCGGGCAAAGCTGTTGGCGTTGTCCAGCCAGCCATGCAGGGCAATCACCGGCAGCCCGTCTTCGGGGCCGAACAGGTGTGCAGCCAGCTCGATATGGCCCAGGCTCAGGCGAATTTCCTCTACGTGCGCGCTCATGCCTGGCTCCAGCGGTCGAACAGGCCCTTGATCAGGCTGGCAGTGTCGGCCGGACGCTCCAGCGGGAACATGTGCCCACCCGGTACGCTGTGGTATTCACCTTGGGGCATGCCGCGCACAGCCAAGGTGTGGTGGCGACGAATGACGTTGCTGCGGTTGCCGCGCACCATGGCCAGCGGTACCTGCAACTGGCGCGCGGGGGCGGGGCTGGTATGCGGGATGCTGCGGTAGATGCTGATTTCAGTGGCAGGGTCGAAGCGCAACTGTAGCCCCTGCTCCACCGCCTGCAGGCCGTGTTCTACATAAGCGTCGAGGCAATCGGGATCGAAATGACGGAACAGTGATTTGCCCGCGAAATAGTCCCGGGCGCTGTCGCGGTCGTTGAAGGTTTCGCGACGCCCCAGGGTGCGCCCGGCCGGTGTGATGCGGTCGATGAAACCAAAGCGCTTGGCAGTGCGCAGCAGCCATTGATCAGCGCGGGTGAGCACCGGAGAGTCGAGCATTACCAGCCCCCGGTAGTACTCGGGGCAGCGCAATGCTGCGTGCAGGTGCAACACGCCACCCAGCGAATGACCAACGCCCCAGACTGGCTGGTCCTGCTGCGCCAGGTGATGCAACAATTCATCGACCAGGCTTTGCCAGTTTTCGTCCACGGGAAAGCGCGGGTCATGGGCATGCTGGGCCAGGTGCTGCACCTGATAGTCCGGCGCCAGCGCTGCAAACAGCTTGCCGTAGGTGGCCGATGGGAAACCGTTGGCATGAGCGAAGAAGATCTGCTGCGACATGGCGCCTGGTCCGGAGCGGAATGATGGCCCATTGTCGGCATCGCGCAGCGGTTCGGCAATGTCCATAAAGGTCATCGGCGAGGGGGATCAGGTCATGCCGAACGGTCGAAACTGCTCAACGACCGCCGCAGGCAAGCCTGCATGTAGGCCACTTGGCTCTCCAGCGCCTCGCGGGCCAGACGCTGGTCCTGGCAGTCCAGTTGCAGGCGGCGCAAGGCCAGACAACTGGTTTGCAGCAGGTGCGAGACCCGCAGACAGGCGTCCTGCAATGTACGCAGGTCCTGCTCGCATTGTTGCCTCGCTGCGGGCTCCAGCCTGGGGTTGTCGTTCACCTTGCGCATCAGGTGGTACAGCTTGGCATCGGCCGATTCGCGCAGCAGGCTGTATTGGGCGAAATCCAGCGAAGTACCTTGGTCAACCTGTTCCAGGGTGGGTTGCAGGTCCAAGCAACGCAACAGTTCCAGCATTTCACCCCTCATTCGCCATTCCCTGATATTTGCCGTGGGGCAACGCTAGCAAGCGCTGGTGAAGCGCGACAACTGACAAAAATGCCAGTTGCCTTATCGATCATTTACCCACGCCAGCATTCAAGTCCGAGCGAAACAGTGGCCTGTACAAGCCATCGCACGTTCAAGCGGGTGAGTGGATGGCCCGAAGGGTCATCAACCCGGCCAGCGGCCACTCACCTTCCAGTTCCGCCAGGCTGGCAGTACTCATGGCTGCCGGCTGTTGCCTGTGGCCGTGCTCCAGCGCCCCGACCAGGTTACCGACCAACGGCTGGTGGCTGACCAGCAACACCTGCTCAAACCCCAGGCGCTCGATTTCGCCGATGACCTGCTGCACATCACCCTCGGGCGTCAGCCAGGGCACTGTGCGCACCGGTTCGGCGAAGCCCAGGGTGTCATGCACCAACGCGGCGGTCTGCTGGGCGCGCACGTAAGGGCTGGCGAAAATCGCCTGCAATGGCTGCCCGATCAGGCGAGCAGCACTGTGCAACACCTGCTCGCGACCATGGGCAGTCAGCCGGCGCTCGGCGTCTTTATTGGCCCGCGGCTCGGCTTCACCGTGGCGCAGCACCCACAGCTTCACAGCTTGGGCTCCTCGTCACGCACTGGATGCGGGGCCGGCCAGTCAGCGAACGGCCATGGCTTCTGGTCGCTGTGGAAACTGCCGAAACGACCGATCTGTGCCAGGTACTGGCTCAGGCTGTCACCGAAGTTCATGAGACTGGCGCTCGGCGCCCCATACACCAGTCGGTAGATCAACTGTACAAGCACCAGGCCACCCAGCAGCACCTCGGCCAGTTGCCAGACCACCAGGAACACCAGCATCCACAGCACCCGCAGGATGATCGACTCGCGCTGGGCGCGTTCGGGCGTATCGTTCATGTGTTGCTCCTTGCTCGTGTCAGAGCCGCCAAGGGCTCAGTTGAAACCGCTGATGGAAATGAAATCGACATCGGTCTTGGGCTCGGCGCGCATCAGGTGCTCGATCACCTGGTTCAGCGTGCGGCCTTCGAACAGGATGGCATGCAGGCCAGCGACCAGCGGCATGTACACCTGCACTTGCTGGGCCTTGGTCTTGAGCACCTTGAGCGTGTTGACACCCTCGGCCACTTCGCCCAGGCGGTTGACCGCCTCTTCCAGGCTTTGGCCCTGACCCAGTGCGTAGCCAACCTGATAGTTGCGGCTCTTGGGCGAGGAGCAGGTGACGATCAGGTCACCGACACCGGCCAGGCCGAGGAAGGTCATGGGGTTGGCGCCCTGGCTGACGGCGAAGCGGGTCATCTCGGCCAAGGCCCGAGTAATCAGCATGCTCTTGGTGTTCTCGCCCATTCCCAAGGCCACAGCCATGCCGGCGATGATCGCGTAGACGTTCTTCAGTGCCCCACCCAGTTCGACGCCGAAACGGTCGGCACTGGCGTAGACGCGGAAGGTGCGCCCGTGCAGCACGGCCTGTACCTGCTGGCACAGTTCTTCGTGCTCACTGGCCACCACTGTGGCAGTCAGTGCATGTTCGGCGATTTCGCGCGCCAGGTTCGGCCCCGACAAAACGCCGATGCGCGCCTCGGGGGCGATTTCCTCGAGGATCTGGCTCATCAGCTTGAAGCTTTGCGCTTCGATGCCCTTGGTCAGGCTGACCAGGCCTTTGCCGCGCAGCAGCTCGGCATGGGGTGCCAGCACACTGCGCAAGGCACTCGATGGCAAGGCAACGAAGATCAGCTCGCTGGCCTGCAGGGTGGCCAACAGGTCGTTGACCGGCTCAACCCCATCGTGCAAGCGGATACCCTTGAGGTAGCGCGGATTCTCGCGATTCACGCGCATGGCCTCGGCCTGCGCCGGGTCGCGCATCCATTGGCGCACCGGCACACCGTTTTCCGCCAGCAGGTTCGCCACGGCGGTGCCGAAGCTGCCGCCGCCCAGCACCGCAACAGGTTGCTGTTCTGTCATATCCAATCCATTAAAGCCAAAAGTTAAGTGGCGACCCCGCTATTATACGGCTCGCCTGCCATGCGCCAAGGCTAGCAACGCAGATGACACGGTCATGGCCACACGTTGCAACAAATGAAGAAGCAAGCTTGCTCGCGATGCACCGCCCGCGCGGCGCTCGATGTCCGCCCCATGAAAGCGTCAAGACAGACACGCTGCAAAACCGCTGCAGATCACTGGAAAATACGCCAAGGTCAGTTACCATGCCTGTTTCAATCCTGAAACAAAGGCCGCCCCGTGTTTCCTGGCACGCCCCCGTACCCGCGCCTGCTGTTATTGACCGCCCTGCTCGGCGGTCAGGCCGTGGCCGACGACTTGTTCATCGACAACACCGATCTGCCGCAGATTCTGACCGCCACACGCCTGAAACAATCCCCCGCCGCTGTACCGGGCAGCATGACCGTACTCGACAGCGAACTGATTCGCGCCAGCGGTGCCCGTGATATCCCCGAACTGCTGCGCCTGGTACCCGGCATGATGATCGGCTACGGTGCCGGTAATCAACCCACGGTCAACTACCACGGCAGCAACGTCAACGATGCACGGCGCATGCAGGTACTGATCGATGGTCGCTCGGTGTACCGCGCAGGCCTGGCCACGGTGGACTGGAGCGACATCCCCTTGGCCATGGAGGATATCGAGCGCATCGAGGTGTTCCGCGGCCCGAACACCGTCAGCTATGGCGCCAACGCGCTGATGGCGGTGGTCAACATCCTCACCCGCAAGCCCGCCGACAGCCATGGCACACGGCTGAAAGTGACGCGCGGCCAGGACGGCATCAACGACTTCTATGCCAGCCACGGCTTCGGTTGGGACGGTGGCGACATGCGCCTGTCGCTGTCGGGCCAACAGGACGATGGCTTCGATGAGAACCAGTTCGGCCAGGACTACCGCGACAGCCGCCGCCTGACCCGCTTCAACCTCAGCGCCAACCACAACCTGGCGGTCGACCAGACCCTGGAGTGGCAACTGGCGGCCAAGGAAGGCAGCAATCAACGGCCCTACACCTACCAGCCGGTGTTCCAGAAGTACGAGTCCGGGAACAATGCCGACGTCAACGCCAAGGACTATGCGGGCTCGTTGCGCTGGACCAAAGACTTCAGCGCTGAGCACAGCCTTTATATCCAGGGCTCAGCCCAGCATTTTGATCGCCAGCAAGTGTGGCGTGCCTGTGATGCCTTGCAGTCGTTCAGCCCCGAACTGACCCAGCTCTGGCAGATGAACCCCGACTTCGCCGAGAAAGTGGCGCGCGGTATTGCGACTGGCGCCCCCCTTTCCACTGACGACCCGGCCCTGAAAGGGCTTCTGCAGAAAGTGCAGCAACAATGGGAGATGGGTGGAAGGGAGCAGGTCTGCGGCGATGTCGACCAGAGCACCCGTGAAACCCGCTATGACCTGGAAATCCAGGACACCCTGAGCCTGACCGACAGCCTGCGCCTGCTCAGTGGCATGAACTACCGCTATGACCGCGCCGACTCGCAGACCTACTTCAACGGCAGCCTCGACGACCAGACCTGGCGCCTGTTCGGCCAGCTGGAATGGCGGGCCGACGAGCACTGGATATTGCAAGGTGGGGCCATGTTCGAAGACTCGCGCCTGTCTGGCAGTTCGCTGACACCGCGCGTCGCGGTCAACTACCTGATCACGCCACGCCACGGCCTGCGTGCGGTGTACTCCGAAGCGGTGCGCTCGCCCGACATGTTCGAGAACAACGTCAACTGGAGTTACACGGTCAAGAACCTGACCCCCAATGCATTCGGGCTGCAAAACGGTGAGTACTTCGTCAAGACCCGTGGCCCTGGTGACCTTGAACAGGAGCGCATGCGCTCGCGCGAGCTAGGCTACAACGGCTACTTCAGCGACATCGACCTGAGCCTGGATGTGAAGCTGTTCTACGACGAGATCACCGGCATGATCAGCGAGCCTCTGAGGAACAATCAGTACATCGCCAGCAACGCCAACAAGGCCCGTTTCAGCGGCAGCGAGGCGCAAATGGACTGGCGCCCTACCCTACGCGACCGCCTGCGCCTGACCTATGCCTACGTCGATGCCTGGGCCAGCAACCCCGACGACCGCCGCCTCAGCGCCCGCAACAGCGGCTCGGCAGGGTGGATGCGCGAATGGGGGGCCGGCTGGTCGAGCGCACTGTTCTATTACGGCGACGATGCCCTCAACCAGTATCGCTACGAGCGTCTGGACCTGCGCCTGGCCAAGCGTTTTCGGGTGTATGGCAGCAACCTGGAGCTGGCAGCGCTGTGGCAGCAGCGCCTGGACGATGAACCCACCTCGGCCCTGCAGAACCGCTACGACAGCCGTCACCGCCTGAGCGTGAGCGCGGAGCTGGAGTTCTGATGGCCCTGCTGCTGCGCCTGTTGCTGCTGTGCCTGTGGCCGTTGGGGCCTTTGTCCGCCAGCGAAATCATGCTGGTGGGGGCCGAGGACCAGCCCGGTATACGCAGCTTCATCGCCGCACTGGAAAGCCGCCGACCGCACGATCATGTGCAGTTTCGCACCACCGCCAACCTGCCACGCCCAGGCAAGCTCAAAGCCGACCAACGCCTGATCCTGCTCGACAGCGCAGCACTGGAATGGCGCCTGGGGGAAACCGCCGGCCCGCCGGCACTGGTCATGCGGGTCAGCCGGGTACAGGCTGAACAGCGCCTGGGAAAGTCGCGCCCCGCGTTCCTCACACTCTTGTGGAGCGACGCACCGTTGGGACGGCAACTGCGCCTGGCACGCTACTTGTTGCCGCAGGCCAGGCGCATTGGCGTGCTGTACGGCGAGCACAGCCGCTTCTTGCTGGACGAACTGCGCAATGCCGCACGGCCGCTAGGCCTGGAAATCGTTGCTCAGGACTGGTCCGACCCGCGTGACAACCGGCCCCTGCAGCACCTGCTGGGCAACAGCGATGTGCTACTGGGCCTGGACGACCCTGACTTGTACAACTCCAAGACTGCAAAGAACCTGCTGTTGAGCAGTTATGGCCGGCAGATGGCGCTGATCGGCCCGAACGCCGGCTTCGTTCGCGCTGGCGCCCTGGCCAGCACCTACAGCGACCAGGACGACTGGCTGTGGGTGCTCGACCAGTTGCTCGACCAGCCGCCGACGCGCTGGCCGCGCAGCCTGTACCCAGTGCGCTACGGGGTCAGTGGCAACCAGCAGGTGGCCCGTGCCCTGGGTCTTGAACCGATCGATCAGAACGCCGCCGTCAAGGCCCTGGCCGAGGGAGAACCCACCCCATGAGCAAACGCTTGAGCTGGGACATTCATACCCGCACGCAGATCATCAGCCTCGGCCCCGCCCTGCTACTGACCTTGATCTTGATCAGCTTCTTTACCTTCGTGCGCATCCAGGACCTGCGCCAGGAACTCAACCACACCGGGCAACTGATCGCCAACCAGTTGGCACCGGCGTCGGAGTACGGGGTGATTTCGGGCAACAACGAAGTGCTCGAAGGGCTGATGCGCGCCACCCTCAGCATCCCGCACGTGCGCTTTCTGGAAGTGCAGGACAGCCGCAACCACATCCTGGTGTACGTCGAGCAGTCCGACGAAAGCGCCAACCGCGCGCAACAGGTCGAAGTGTTCCAGGCGCCGATTCGCCTGCAACAAATCCGCCTGGACAACGACTTCCTGCAACAGGGCAAAACCACCACCCCGGCCATCGGTGACGACTACCTGGGCCGGGTGATCGTCGGCATGTCCGATGACGCCTTCAGCCAGCGCCAGCAGGAAATCGTGATCAAGGCCGGGATCCTGGCGCTGTTCGCCCTGCTGTTCACCTTTTTGCTGGCTCGCCGCCTGGCCCTGAGCCTGGCCAAGCCGATCAGTGACATGGGGCATGCGGTCAAGGCTATTCAGCAAGGCGAGTACAACACCCCCCTGCCGGTAGTCGACGACAGCGAGCTGGGCCACCTGGCCCGCCACATCAACAACCTGGCCAGCGCCCTGGAACAGGCCAGTGATGAACAGAAGCAGGCCATTGCCGAACTCATCCAGGCCCGCGAGGAGGCCGAACAGGCCAACCGCGCCAAATCGGATTTCCTGGCGATGATGAGCCATGAGTTGCGCACCCCGATGAATGGCGTGCTGGGCATGCTGCAACTTCTGGAAACCACACCGCTGAGCAGTGAACAGGCCGATTACACGGCAGTGGCCAGCGAGTCCACCGGGCATTTGCTCAAGGTCATCAACGACATCCTCGATTTTTCGCGCATCGAACGCGCCGCGTTGCAACTGGAACACATCGACTTCAACCTCGGCGAGCTGATCACCAGCAGTGTCCAGTCGTTCCAGCACAGCGCCCAGCAACGCGGCCTGGACCTGCAGTTGCAGCTGCCGGCCGGCATCGAGCAACTGCAGGTGAACGGCGACCCCACACGCATCCGTCAGATCCTGCTGAACCTGGTAGGCAATGCCCTGAAATTCACCGAGCGTGGCCAAGTGCAAGTCGACGCACGCTGGCAGGTGCTCGACCGGCAGCTGATCTGGCTGACCTGCAGCGTGCGCGACACTGGCATCGGCATCGACAGCGACCGCCTGGAAATGATGTTTGTCGCCTTCCAGCAGGCCGACAGCTCGATTTCCCGTCGTTATGGTGGCACCGGGCTGGGGCTGTCGATCGCTCGAACCCTGGCCGAACGCATGGGCGGCAAGCTACGCGGTGAAAGCCGCGAGGGCCTGGGCTCGACCTTCACCCTGGAGATGCCGCTGGCCCTCGCCAACCCTGTCCCCGTCCCGCTGACGCCGCCTACGACTGCACGAACGACGGTGACGGACAATGATCAGGTACTGCTGGTGGAGGACAATCCGGTCAACCGGAATGTCGTAGAAGCGATGCTGCGCAGCCTGGGGCTGGCAGTATGCACGGCAGAAGATGGCCTCGAAGCCGTCGAGCTGGTCGGCCGGCAGCGCTTTGCTGCCGTGCTGATGGATTGCCGCCTGCCGCACCTGGACGGCTATGAAGCCACCCGACGCATCCGCCAGTTGCCCAACGGCGCAGGGCTACCGATCATCGCCCTGACCGCCAATGCCTTGCAGGGCGACCGTGAGCGTTGCATGGCCGCCGGCATGGACGACTACCTGAGCAAACCCTTGCGCCGCACCGAATTGCAGCAGGTGCTGCAGCGCTGGTTACCCGGTCAGACAACCGCGACTGGCGATAAATGCTAAAGTGCGGCAGTCTTAAACACTGGACAGGACCTTCATCGGACCTGAAAATAGACGTTTCAGTGCACACCTGTACTTCTTTCACCAGGTGCGCTGTGACTTTCACCACAACGCAATAGTCTACCTGTAGGCTGCCGTCTCGAAGCGCTTGGTTTTCGGGCCGGCCGGGAAGATTCATCCCCTGCCGCAGGGGGTTATTGAGGAGCTCGCATGACCAAACAACACGCCTTTACTCGGGAAGACCTGCTGCGCTGCAGTCGCGGTGAGCTGTTCGGCCCAGGTAATGCGCAACTGCCCGCGCCGAACATGCTGATGGTCGATCGCATCACCCATATCAGCGAAGAAGGCGGCAAGTACGGCAAAGGTGAGTTGGTCGCCGAGCTGGATATCAACCCGGACCTGTGGTTCTTCGCCTGCCATTTCGAAGGCGATCCGGTAATGCCGGGCTGCCTGGGCCTCGATGCCATGTGGCAGCTGGTTGGCTTCTTCCTCGGCTGGCAGGGCCTGCCGGGCCGTGGCCGCGCCCTGGGTTCGGGCGAGGTGAAATTCTTTGGCCAGGTACTGCCTGAAGCCAAGAAAGTCACGTACAACATTCACATCAAGCGCGTCCTGAAGGGCAAGCTGAACATGGCCATCGCCGATGGCTCGGTCAGCGTCGACGGCCGCGAGATCTACACTGCCGAAGGCCTGCGGGTCGGCGTGTTCACCTCCACTGACAATTTCTAAGGGTTATTCGCATGCGCCGCGTCGTTATCACTGGTCTGGGCATCGTATCGTGCCTGGGCAATGACAAAGCTACCGTCACCGAAAACCTGCGCAACAGCCGTCCGGGTATCCGTTTCAACCCGGAATACAAGGAAATGGGGCTGCGTAGCCAGGTTTCCGGGTCCATCGACCTCAACCTCGAAGAACTGATCGACCGCAAGGTTTACCGCTTCGTCGGCCACGCGGCTGCCTACGCCTACCTGGCCATGCAGGACGCGATCAAGGACTCCGGCCTGACCGAAGAGCAGGTTTCCAACCCGCGTACCGGCCTGGTGGCTGGCTCCGGCGGCGCCTCGACCCTGAACCAGATGGAAGCGCTGGACACCCTGCGTGAGAAGGGCGTCAAGCGCGTCGGCCCATACCGTGTAACCCGCACCATGGGCAGCACCGTGTCGGCATGCCTGGCCACCCCGTTCAAGATCAAGGGCATCAACTACTCGATCTCGTCGGCCTGCGCCACCTCGGCTCACTGCATCGGCACCGCACTGGAGCAGATCCAGTGGGGCAAGCAGGACATCGTCTTCGCCGGTGGTGGTGAAGAAGAGCACTGGAGCCAGTCGTTCCTGTTCGATGCCATGGGCGCCCTGTCGACCAAGCGCAACGAAACCCCGGAACTGGCCTCGCGCGCCTACGACGCTGACCGTGATGGCTTCGTCATCGCTGGCGGTGGCGGCATGGTCGTGGTCGAGGAACTGGAACACGCCCTGGCACGTGGCGCCAAGATCTACGCCGAGATCGTTGGCTACGGTGCCACTTCCGACGGCTACGACATGGTTGCACCGAGCGGCGAAGGCGCCATCCGCTGCATGCAGCAGGCGCTGTCCACCGTCGACACCCCGATCGACTACCTGAACACCCACGGCACCTCGACCCCGGTCGGTGACGTGGCCGAGATCAAGGGCGTGCGTGCCGTGTTCGGCGACAAGGCACCGAAGATCAGCTCTACCAAGAGCCTGTCGGGTCACTCGCTGGGCGCCGCCGGCGTGCACGAGGCGATCTACTGCCTGCTGATGATGGAAAACAACTTCATCGCCGGCTCTGCCAACATCGACGAGCTGGACCCGGAAGTCGCCGACTTGCCAGTCCTGCGTAAAACCGAAGAAAACGCCAAGATCGATACGGTCATGAGCAACAGCTTCGGCTTCGGCGGCACCAACGCCACCCTGGTACTCAAGCGCTGGGAAGGCAAGTAAGACGCTGCTGCTGTAAATGAAAACGCCCCGACTGGTTCGGGGCGTTTTTGTTTGGGTTGCCTGTGCTGGCCTCTTCGCGGGTAAACCCGCTCCTACACAGGTCATTTGCAGTGTTTTTGGTCATTGCAGGCTAATCGCGCGCCTTGGGCAACACCGCCAGAAAGTTCTCCCGGGCCACCTTGTGCGCCACCGCCTCCGGCAAGGCATCCAGAAACGGCTTGAACCCGTGCATCTGTTCCCCCAGGCTGCCAAACCGCCCCACCACATCCGACCCCAGCATGAAGCGCTCCGGGTACTTCTCGACCAGCGCCAGCCATTCCTTGCGCGGCACGCCGTGCTTATCCAGCAAATACGGCTGCAGCACACTCCACGACAGATCGACATACAGGTTCGGGTAGTCCTCCAGCAATCGCGTCAGTACTGGCAGTAGAAAGTCCATCTGCGTCTGGTGGCGGTGTATCTCCATGCTGCTGCCGGCATGCGCCCAGATGAATCGCGTATGCGGGTGATTGCGCAGCGGCTCTTCGATCTCCGCCAGGTACAGCGGGTTGCGCTCGCGCTTGGAAGTGATGTTGGAATGCAGGAGCACCGGTAGATCGCGCTCGGCCGCCAGATGATAGATGCGCGTCATGGCCTCGTTGTTGGCGCGCGGCGTGTCCCCACTGGTCAGCGCTGTCAGATCATCGTGACGAGTAAACACCTCGCCGATGCCCTGCCAAAGGCCCGGGTACAAATCGAGCATGCGCTCGATATGGCTGACCGCATTCTTGTCCACCGGGTTGAAACCGCTGAGGAATGGGTGGAAGCGCTTGCGCTGCTCACTTGGCAATTGCTGCAGCGCCGCCGCCACGTAAGTATCGGTAGCGCTGTACCAGTAGGCATCAGCGTCATCACCGGCGTAGTAGCGCGGGCGCTTGGGTTCGTCTTCGTGCCATTTCTTGGCCACTGGTATTCCGGAAATCATCGACTGCTCGATACCCGCAGCATCCATGGCCTCAAGCAGGGCCGGCATGCCTTCGCTTTCCTGGAAAAAGTCCACGTAATGCAAATGGGCATCGCTGTAGCGGTAGTCGCGTGCCTGGGCCGCCTGGCTTAGACAGGCAGACAACATCACGCAGGCCAGCGCTCTGGCAATCATGGGCAGGTTCCTTATCCGAGTATGAAAACAGTAGACCGGCCGGCCAACGCGACGGTTCAGCCACAGCAGGCAAACCGTTATGCTTGAAGCACTGTCACCTCGCCTGGAGCCGTCCCATGAGCAGCCCCCTGGTCATTCACCCCCGTGCCGAATCGGTCGAGGGCCAGCCGATCCTCCGCCCGCTGCCGTCAGCCCAGTGCCGCAGCGTCGGCCCGTTCGTGTTTTTCGACCACATGCTCGAAACGGACTATGCCCCGGGGCATGGCATGGACATCCGCCAACATCCGCATATCGGCTTGTCGACCCTGACCTACCTGTTCGAAGGCGCAATCCTGCACAAGGACAGCCTTGGCTCGGCGCAGCGAGTGCTGCCAGGTGATGTCAGCTGGATGACTGCGGGCAGCGGCGTCGCGCATGTCGAGCGCACCCCCGAGGATGCCCTGGCCCATGGCTCGCGCCTGCATGGGCTGCAGGTATGGCTGGCATCGCCGCGCGAGTTTGAGCAAGGCCCGGCAAGCTACAGCCATCACCCCGCCGCGAGCTTGCCCGTCAGTGACAGCTTGGGTGTACGTATCTGCATGATTGCTGGCAGCGGGTTCTGCTTGAAGTCCCCAGTGCCGGTGCTGTCCCCTACCCTTTATGCGCACGTTCAGATGCAGCCGGCGACCACCTTGCTGGTACCGAATGAGCATGTGCAGCGGGCGCTGTACCTGCTCGATGGTGAGTTGACGATGAACGATGAAGACGTGGAACCGTGCAGCCTGGTAGTACTGCCGGAGGGGGAAGAGGTGACGTTGTATGCGGAGGGTGAATGCCAATTGGTACTGATTGGCGGTGCACCGCTGGATGGGCCGCGTCGGATGAACTGGAATTTCGTGGCCAGCGACCCGGAGCTGATCGAGCGGGCCCGGGCCAGGTGGGCTGCGGGGGATTGGCCGGTGGTGCCGGGGGAACATTCCAGGATCGAGTTACCTCGGTGATCGGGGGTGGACACAGGTCGACGGCTGGGCGCAGCCCGTCGTGTAGGAGCGGGTTTACCCGCGAAGAGGCCGG
>NZ_JBICII010000042.1:0-51790 GCF_043101865.1 Pseudomonas sp. zjy_15 | reverse complement strand
AAGAGGCCGGCACAGACAACCAGGAACTATTCGACTGCCGAATCCGGGAACTGGTCCTGCACGTACTTGATCTCGGTGCGCCCATGGGCTGCCGGCAAGCCATCCTCACCCAGGTTGACGAACACCATCTTGTCGACAGTCAGAATGCTCTTGCGGGTGATCTTGTTACGCACTTCGCACTTGAGGGTGATCGAGGTGCGGCCGAACTCGATGGCTGTAATGCCCAGCTCGATGATGTCGCCCTGGCGCGAAGCACTGACGAAGTTGATTTCCGACATGTACTTGGTCACCACACGCTGGTTGCCCAGCTGGACGATGGCGTAGATCGCCGCCTCTTCATCGATCCAACGCAACAGGCTGCCACCGAACAGGGTGCCATTGGGGTTGAGGTCTTCGGGTTTAACCCACTTGCGGGTGTGAAAGTTCATCTGTACTCCTGACCTGCTTGGCTAACGTGTAGCAATGATGGCAGAGCGGCTGCCTTCGCTCCATTGAACATCGACTATCGTCGCGATTAATCGACGGAAAACCTTGGGCAAGCCGACGGGGGCAGCTATAATCTGCGCCGTTTTACATGGTTGCCCACAGCGGTGCCATGCCCGCCACCTGTCCGAGGGGCGCTGCAGCAGGCTAGGCCTGTCAGGCTCGGATGGGGCGTTGCTCGCTCCCGCGAGCGCTTAACGCACAACGGCGCCCATTCGCACATTACGAATGGAGGCTCTCATGAGCGCTGCAAACATGCCTGCTGGTTTTACCGATTACAAAGTCGCCGACATCTCCCTGGCCGCCTGGGGCCGTCGCGAAACCATCATTGCCGAATCGGAAATGCCTGCGCTGATGGGCCTGCGTCGCAAGTACCTGGCCGAGCAACCGCTCAAGGGTGCAAAGATCCTGGGCTGCATCCACATGACCATCCAGACCGCCGTGCTGATCGAAACCCTGGTTGCCCTGGGTGCCGAAGTGCGCTGGTCGTCCTGCAACATCTTCTCGACTCAAGACCAGGCCGCCGCCTCGATCGCCGCCGCCGGTATCCCGGTGTTCGCCTGGAAAGGTGAAACCGAAGAAGAGTACGAGTGGTGCCTGGAGCAGACCATCCTGAAAGATGGCCAGCCATGGGACGCCAACATGATCCTCGACGACGGTGGTGACCTGACCGAACTGCTGCACAAGAAGTACCCGCAGGTACTGGACCGCGTGCACGGCGTGACCGAAGAGACCACCACCGGCGTGCACCGCCTGCTGGACATGCTGGCCAAGGGCGAGCTGAAAGTCCCGGCGATCAACGTCAACGACTCGGTCACCAAGAGCAAGAACGACAACAAGTACGGCTGCCGTCACAGCCTGAACGACGCCATCAAGCGTGGTACCGACCACCTGCTGTCGGGCAAGCAGGCCCTGGTGATCGGCTACGGTGACGTGGGCAAGGGCTCGGCCCAGTCCCTGCGCCAGGAAGGCATGATCGTCAAGGTCTCCGAAATTGACCCGATCTGCGCCATGCAAGCCTGCATGGACGGCTTCGAGCTGGTCTCGCCGTTCATCGACGGTATCAACGACGGCACCGAAGCCAGCATCGACAAGGCCCTGCTGGGCAAGATCGACCTGATCGTGACCACCACCGGTAACGTCAACGTCTGCGACGCCAACATGCTCAAGGCCCTGAAAAAGCGTGCCGTAGTCTGCAACATCGGCCACTTCGACAACGAAATCGACACCGCCTTCATGCGCAAGAACTGGGCCTGGGAAGAGGTCAAGCCGCAGGTTCACAAGATCCACCGTACCGGCGCTGGCAGCTTCGACCCGCAAAACGACGACTACCTGATCCTGCTGGCCGAAGGCCGCCTGGTCAACCTGGGCAACGCCACTGGCCACCCAAGCCGCATCATGGACGGTTCGTTCGCCAACCAGGTTCTGGCACAGATCTTCCTGTTCGAGCAGAAGTTCGCTGACCTGCCGGCCGAAAAGAAAGCCGAGCGCCTGACCGTTGAAGTGCTGCCGAAGAAACTCGACGAAGAAGTGGCCCTGGAAATGGTCCGCGGCTTCGGCGGCGTGGTCACCCAGCTGACCAAGCAGCAAGCCGACTACATCGGCGTGACCGTCGAAGGCCCGTTCAAGCCGCACGCCTACCGCTACTAAGCGGCAAGCTTGGAGCTGCAAGCGGCAAGCAAAGGCGGTCCGCGCCATTGCCACTTGCAGCTCCGGAAACACAGATCTTGAACGACGCCCAAGCCAGACCGGCCATCACCGATCTGGCTTTTACTTGCAGCTTGCCGCAAGACGCTTGTTGCCAGAGGAACGCCTGATGTCACAAGAACGCCGCTACAGTTTCGAGTTCTTCCCGACCAAGACCGACGCCGGTCACGAAAAGCTGATGGGCGTTGCCCGCCAGCTGGCCACCTATAACCCGGACTTCTTCTCCTGCACCTACGGTGCCGGTGGCTCGACCCGCGACCGCACGCTCAATACCGTGCTGCAGCTGGAAAGCGAAGTGAAGATCCCTGCCGCGCCGCACCTGTCGTGCGTGGGCGATACCAAGGCCGAATTGCGCGCCCTGCTGGCCGAGTACAAGGCCGCCGGCATCAAACGCATCGTCGCTCTGCGTGGCGACCTGCCGTCGGGCATGGGCATGGCCAGTGGTGAACTGCGCTACGCCAGTGAGCTGGTCGAATTCATCCGCCAGGAAACCGCTGACCACTTCTACCTGGAAGTCGCTGCCTACCCGGAAATGCACCCGCAGGCGCGCAACTTCGAGGCCGACCTGGCCAACTTTGTGCACAAGGTCAAGGCCGGTGCCGACAGCGCCATCACCCAGTACTTCTTCAACGCCGACAGCTACTTCTACTTCGTCGAGCGCGCACAGAAGCTGGGCGTGGACATTCCGGTGGTACCGGGCATCATGCCGATCACCAACTACAGCAAGCTGGCCCGCTTCTCCGATGCCTGTGGCGCCGAGATCCCGCGCTGGATCCGCAAGCAGCTGGAGGCCTATGCCGACGACACCGCCAGCATCCAGGCCTTCGGCGAAGAAGTGATTACCCGCATGTGCGAACAGCTGTTGCAAGGCGGCGCACCGGGCCTGCACTTCTATACCTTGAACCAGGCCGAACCGAGCCTGGCGATCTGGAACAACCTGAAGCTGCCGCGCTGAAATCTTTTGGCAAAGTCTGCTTAAGAAATGCTTAAGGCTTTGGTCATAGACTAAAGCCTTATTCATTTTCGGGTTATACAGGTCTTGCCTGCCATGCAGCGTCCCCAACCTTCGCGCCCACAGCTTGTATATCTGGCTTTCGGCCCGGCAACCTACCATCAGGAAGCCTGCTTCAGCATCGTCAGCGCCCTCGCCCAGTTGGGCAGTGCAGCCGGCGAGGCCATGGACATCCAGGTCTACACCGACAATGCGCAGCCCTACGCCAAGCTGCCCGTCACCGTCCACTTGCTGGACGAGGCCACGCGCCAGGCATGGAACGCCCCGCACGGTTATCACTTTCGCAGCAAGCATGTGCTGTTGCGCCGGGTACTGCAGGAACACCCACTGGCAGTGCTGATCGACACAGACACCTTTTTCCGCACTTCGCCGCTGCATCTGTTCGCCCGTGTGGCGCCCAACCGCCTGCTGTGCAACGCCATCGGCGCGCGCTACGGCGCTGACCAGAAGTGCCTGTTGTACAAGAACCTGCTGGCCATTCTCGAGTCCCGGGGACTGGCCGACTGCCAGATGCCGCTCGTCAACTCCGGCGTTATCGGCCTCACTGCCGAGGACTGCGGCACCCTCGACCGCTCCATCGCCATGATGGACGAATTCTACCCCTTGGCGCGTGAGGCCTATACCCTTGAGGAGTTCTGCCTGGCAGTGGCGGCCTACCGCAATCTGGAGCTGGCCGAGTGCACCGATGTCATCCATCACTACTGGAGCCGCAAGGCGCAGTTCCGCGCCAAGATCCAGGCCTGGCTGCGCAAGCACGACCACGACCCACTCAGCCCCTCGGCCCTGGCGGACGTTGCGCGGGTCAACGACCAACTGCCGCGGCCACCAACCCTGCACCGTCTGGGTTACAAGGCGCTGAGCCTGACCCTGCCCAGCCACGAGCGCCAGTTTGCCCGCGAATTGCTCTATGGCTGCTACCCCTACCCCAATGAGTTCGACCGCGCCTGCGCGTCCGCCTGGTGGGACAAGGCTCTGGAAAACCTCTACGACCGCCATGGCTACATGGAGCCCGAGCGGCTGCGTCAGTGCCTGCGCCATCCAGGGTTGCGGCTATCGCTGGGCGAGCGGCGCAAGGATATCGAGGCGCATCTGCTGCGAACCACTCAATCCTGATGTGCCCGCAAAATTCATTGTCTTGCGCGGTTGTGGGAGCGGGCGTGCCCGCGAAGAGCGCAACCCGATAGTTGGCACCGGCTTCGCCGGTGTTCGTGGGCACGCCCGCTCCCGCATCGATCGTGCATGCCTTTACCGTACACCGGCCGAACGCGTAATCTCCGGCCATGCCACATATCGCCCGTCTGTTCTGGATCCTGCTGCTCGCCAGCCTGAGCCCGTTGGCTCTGGGCGAGCGACTGCGTCTGGTGACCGATGACTGGGCGCCCTACGTGTATCAGCATGAAGGCCAGCCACGCGGTATCGACTACGAGGTTACCACTCAGGTCTTCAAGCGCCTGGGGGTCGAGGTGGAATGGCAGTTCCTGCCGTGGAAGCGCTGCCTGGCGATGGTCGAGCAAGGTTTGGCCGACGGTATCCTCGACATCTTCATGATCGAGTCGCGCCAGCCCTACCTGGTATATGCCCCCGAGCCCATGTCGGAGGTCGAATTCGTCTTGTTTCAGGCTCATGCACGTCGCCATGCGGTCACCCAGCTGAAAGACCTTTCTGGCCTTACCGTCGGCACATCGCCCGGCTATACCTATGGCACCGCGTTCAGCGAGGCCTCTTACTTCAAGCGCGAAGCCGCGCCTACCCTCGAAGCCAACTTCGGCAAGCTGATGCTGGGCCGCATCGATCTGGCGATCACCGATCGCAGGGTTGGCCATTACCTGCTTCACCAACTTGGCTTGCAGCGGCAAGTCGAAGAGTTGCCGCTGGTAGTAAGCCATCAGTCACAGTACCTGGGTTTAGTGCGCAAACCCGGCCGGGAGGCACTGGCTCTGGCCTTTGCCGAAGAGCTGCAGCGGTTCAAGCAGGAACCGGCCTATGCAGCGATCAGCAACCGCTACACAATCGACACCGGAAACATTCTCAACGCCGTTGAGCAGCAGGAAAGCAGCACAGCGCGATAGCTCTGTTATACTCGGGCCTTCCCGCCCGGCTCACGCCCGGACGCTCGGCCTCGCAACAGGCATCCCGATCGGCACCGACGCTCCTTTGCGTCCAGCCTCCGTTTCCCGGATGTGCAGTGAAAGCCCAGCTGGACCGGACGCGATCGCATTCCACCGATGCCCGTCGCGCCAGGCAGAACATCCCAACGGGCCCAGCCCACACGAGAACAGGATCGCCCATGTCCTTTGCTTCCCTCGGTCTCTCCGAGGCTCTTGTCCGCGCTATCGAGGCTGCGGGCTACACCCAGCCGACCCCCGTGCAACAGCGGGCAATTCCCGCCGTGTTGCAAGGCCGCGACCTGATGGTTGCCGCACAGACAGGTACGGGTAAAACCGGCGGCTTCGCCCTGCCGATTCTCGAGCGCCTGTTCCCGGCCGGCCATCCCGACAAATCACAGCGCCACGGCCCGCGCCAGCCTCGCGTTCTGGTCCTGACACCGACCCGCGAACTGGCAGCCCAGGTGCATGACAGTTTCAAGGTCTATGCCCGTGACCTGCCACTGGTCAGCGCCTGCATCTTCGGCGGCGTTGGCATGAACCCGCAGATCCAGGCCATTGCCAAAGGCGTTGATGTGCTGGTCGCCTGCCCAGGCCGCCTGCTCGACCTCGCCGGCCAAGGCAAGGTCGACCTGGCCCACGTGGAAATCCTGGTACTGGATGAAGCCGATCGCATGCTCGACATGGGCTTCATCCACGACGTCAAGAAGGTCCTCGCCCGCCTGCCGGCCAAGCGCCAGAACCTGCTCTTCTCGGCCACCTTCTCCAAGGACATCACCGACCTCGCCGACAAGCTCCTGCACAACCCGGAGCGTATCGAGGTCACCCCGCCGAACACCACCGTCGAGCGTATCGAGCAGCGGGTATATCGCCTGCCTGCCAGCCACAAGCGTGCCTTGCTGGCGCACCTGATCACCCTGGGCGCCTGGGAACAGGTGTTGGTGTTCACCCGAACCAAGCATGGCGCCAACCGCCTGGCCGAGTACCTGGAAAAGCAAGGCCTGACCGCCGCCGCGATCCACGGCAACAAGAGCCAGAACGCCCGCACCAAGGCGCTGGCCGACTTCAAGGCCAACAGCGTGCGCGTACTGGTCGCCACCGACATCGCTGCCCGCGGCCTGGACATCGACCAGTTGCCCCATGTTGTCAACTTCGAGCTGCCGAATGTCGAGGAAGACTACGTCCACCGCATCGGCCGTACCGGCCGTGCCGGTCGTTCGGGCGAAGCTATTTCCCTGGTCGCGCCAGATGAAGAGAAGCTGCTCAAGAGCATCGAGCGGGTGACCAAGCAGCGCATCGCGGATGGCGACCTGATGGGCTTCGACGCCAGCCAGGTAGAAGCCGAGAAGCCCGAAGCACGCGAGCGCCCGCAGAATAACGGCCGCGGTGGCCGCAACCAGCAAGCCCGTGGCGAAGGTGGTAAAGACACCAACGGCGGCCGCAAGGACAAAGGCAAGGACAAAGGCAAAGCCAGGCAGCAAGCTGCGGCCAAGCCGGACGACAAGGAAAAGAGCGGCGACAAGCAGCAACCGCGCAAGCCGCGTGACAAGAAACCACGCCCGCAGCAGGCCAGCAATAACAGCGTGCCGAAGCCGCCGGCAGACCGCGACCCGGAAGAGTTCCTGGACGACGAACTCGATAACTTCGGTAACCGCGCCGACTATGTCAGCCCTTACCAGGGCAAGAACCAGGGCCGCAACCGCCGCCCGGGGGGTGCTGGCCAAGGTCAGGGGCAAGGCAATGGCCAACGCAGCAACGCTGGCGGCCAGGGCCAAGCCCGCAATGGCGGCCAGCCACGCAGTGGTGGCGGAGAAAAACGCCCGCCCCGCGCCAACAACGGTGGCGGTACCCGTCGTGATGGCGGCGGTGGCCGTGGTCGCCCTGCGCGTGACGATGCTGCCCGGCAAGAGCCGGCCTTGCGCAACCCGCGTCAGCCGGAAAAACAGCCAGTGATCATTCGCAAGGAGTCCAAGCTGGACCGCTTCCCGACGCCTGAGCAACTGGATGACCTGCCAAGCCGCCCACGTGGTGAGCGCCCGGCGCTGCTGACCCGCAAGGGCTGATGGAAATGCCGAGGGGGCTGCTTCGCAGCCCTATCGCGACACAAGGCCGCTCCTGCAGAGATCAAGAAATTCTCTACAGGAGCGGCCTTGTGTCGCGATAGGGCCGCAAAGCGGCCCCCTCGGTCTTCAGCTGGCAGAAATTACTTCTGCTTTACACCTTCAACACTGATATCCAGGTCCAGGGTCTGCGAAGTGGCACCTGGGCCTTTGATGCCGAAGTCGTTCAGGTTCAGCGTGGTGGTGGCGTTGAAGCCAGCGCGTTCACCACCCCATGGGTCCTTGCCTTCACCGTTGAAGGTAGCCTTGAACGTCACCGGCTTGGTGACACCGTGCATGGTCAGGTCGCCAGTCACGTCAGCCGTCTTGTCGCCAGTCGACTTGACGCTGGTGGAGACGAATTTGGCGTCTGGGTACTTCTTCACGTCGAGGAAGTCGGCGCTGGCGATGTGCTTGTCACGCTCGGCGTGGTTCGACCACAGGCTGGCGGTTTTCAAGTCGACGCTAATCTTGCTGGCTTCAGGCTTGGCGCTGTCCCAGCTGAAATTGCCGTCGAAATCCTTGAAGGTACCGTGGATGAAGCTGTAGCCCAGGTGGCTGATTTTCCAGTCAACGAACGCGTGCTGGCCTTCCTTGTCAATCTTGTACTCGGCAGCCATGACCTGGCCAGCAGAGAGCAGAGCGGTACCGAGCGCCAGAGCGGCAAAAGTCTTTTTCAACATCCTGTTCCTTCCTGTGTAATTGAGGTTGAGAGTCAAGCTTTGCGGCCCAGCATGCGAATCAGGGTCGCGTCACGGTCGATGAAATGGTGCTTGAGCGCGGCAAGGGCATGCAGCACGGCGAAAATCACCAAGCCCCAGGCCAGCCACAAATGAACCACACCCGCCACATCTGCCTGGTCGGGCAGGTCGCTGATCAGTGCCGGCACTTCGAACAGGCCAAACACCGGAATGCCGACCCCGTCGGCAGTGGAAATCAGGTAACCGGCAACCATCACCGCAAACAGCCCAAAGTACAGGACCAGGTGACCCAACTTGGCCGCCAGGCGAGTGAGTGCACCATGATTGACCGGAGCCGGTGGTGGCGGGCTGATGAAACGCCAGAGCATTCGCAGCAGCATCACCGCCAGCAGCACCAGGCCGATACTCTTGTGCAGGTCCGGGCCGGCCTTGCGCCAGGGGCTGTAGTAGTCGAGGCCGACCATCCACAGGCCCAGGCCAAACAGGCCGAAGACTGCCAGCGCCACACCCCAGTGCAGGATGATGCTGACCACGCCATAGCGAGAAGGTGAATTGCGCAGTTGCATGTTGCGTGTTTCCCCGTGAAAGCTGTGCACAGACTAACGCGAAACGTATCGAAGAAAAGCGGAAAAAATTGCTTCGGATTATCGAGGAATCCGATATTTATTCTGTTGGCTCACCATTAAGAAAACATTAACGATAGTCGGAGCGCTGGGGTTGCAGTGCCGGCCTTCAGGCTGCAAACAGGCCGACACTGTCGAACAGTCAGCCAGCCTTGGCCTGGGTATTGGCTGCAGCCTTCACCTCGGGCGTGTCCGCCCCACCAAACACGCGCTTGAAGAAGCCTGGCTTGTCCTGCTTCGCCTCCTCGGACGGCTTCGGCTCAGCTTTGACCGGCGCCTTGTCAGCCTTGTCGCCCTTGTCGGACGAACCGCCGAACATATTGGAGAAGAACCCTCCTTTGCTCTCCTTGGCGGCCGCCGCACCTGCCGTCGCCGCAACCGGCGCCGTCTTGGCCGGGTCGAACGACTTGCCGGCCAACAGGTCCTGTACCTGGCTGGCCGCACGCTGGCCACTGCGCAGGGCGCCTTCCAAAGTGCCAGGGTACAGGGCATCGGTGTGCTCACCGGCAAAGGCAATGCGCTGCACCGGGCGCTCCCAAAGGCGCCAGTACTTGCTGATCTGCCCCGGGCCGTAGGCCAGGTAGGCACCACCTGTGCCCACGTCAGCACTGTATCGTTTGACCTCATAACCGGTGAAAGCACCACGGGCCTGGGGGTAGAACGCATGCAGACGGATCAGCACCTGGTCGACCATCTGCTTGTCACCAAAGGCCTGCAGCAGACGAGCGTTGTCGCCGGACAGGTTGATCACCACGTTGGCCCCCCCCTTGAGCGCCGGCTCGACCCACAGCATGCCGAGGCCGGCGTTACTGAAGATTTCGCCCGACATGCGCGCACGGCTTTCCCATACGGGTTTCTTGAACTTGAGCATGATCTGGTCGCGCCAACCATAGTTGGTGCCCTTGAGCGCCGCCAGGTGCTGGCTGTCCAGGCCAGGGGTCATCTGGATCCTGGCCAGCGCGCGCAAAGGCACGGCCATGACCAGATAATCTGCCTTGTAGCCGACGCTGCCGACTTTTACCGTAACACCATCCTTGTCCTGGACAATCGCGGTAACCGGCGATCTGGTCTTGATGGTTTTCAGCTGCTTGACGAAAGCCTGAGCCAGCACCGGGCTGCCACCGGGCAGCCGCGCGGCGCGCAGGTCGCGGTCGCTGACGCCGCGGTACACGCGGTTCTGCTGGGCGAAGTACAGCAGCGACAGGCGCGACGGTTCATCGTAGCGGGTACGGATTTGCTGGTTGATCAACTGACGGGCGGTGGCCGGCAGTTGCAGCTTGTTCAGCCAGGTGGAGACGTTGATCTGGTCCAGGGCGAACAGCGTGCTGGTTGCCTGCGGGTTCAGCGGGTCATCGATCGAGCGGGCCAGGTCATCGAGGGTTTTCTCGTAACGCTTGAGCGCCTCGGCAGTGGCCGGTTGCTTGGTGGCCAGGTCGCTGGCGCTGAAGTACTCGCCGTCGATCAGGTAACCCGGGGTACGCACAAACTCCGGCGCCGGCAGTGTTTCAAGCTTGAAACGGTTGAGGTACTGGTTAAGCACCGGCTGTGCCTTGGCGTTGCCGATCCACTCGCTGGTGGCCAGGCCCGAACGCCCGCCCATGCCCGCCTTGGCCTCCAGCAGGGTCACCTGCCAGCCTTTGTTCTGCAGCTCGTAGGCTGCCGTCAGGCCTGCCAGGCCTCCCCCCACGACAATCGCCGTGGGCGTCTTGTCTTTCGCCAGCGCAGCGCCGCTGGACACACCAATCAATATCAACGCGCACAGACGCACCCAAGCAGCAGCCATGTCGGCGAACTCCGAGTCAGAGGTTACAGAAACGGGGAGAGGCAGGAATGCCCCGGGTAGATGCGTTAAGAATACGTCAGGTCCGACCACCCTGCCAGCGCAGTGACATCAAGTCCTTTTGGCAGCTCACATTTTTGTCAGTCGCTAGGCCACACAGTGGCAGGGGAGCTCTGCATGATCTTGGTGACTTTGCACAGCCTCAGGCCTGAGCCTCCGCTCCGGCAACACATCCTGGAGGGCTTTGTTCCATGCAAGGCAGCAAGCTCGAATGGACCGGCACTCACCCCATTGAACGGCAGCGGTTGTCCTGCCCTGCGGCATTGCTTAGGCTTACGCGGTCGAACCACGCCGCAAAGCCAGGAGAAGTGCCCATGGGCCTCAATGATCAGTGGATGCAACGCGACCTCAAGGTCCTGTGGCACCCCTGCACCCAGATGAAAGACCACGAGCAGCTGCCGCTGATCCCGATCAAGCGCGGCGAAGGCGTGTGGCTGGAAGACTTCGAGGGCAAACGCTACCTGGATGCGGTGAGCAGCTGGTGGGTCAACGTGTTCGGCCATGCCAACCCGCGCATCAACCAGCGCATCAAGGACCAGGTCGACCAGCTCGAACACGTGATCCTGGCCGGCTTCAGTCATCAGCCCGTGATCGAGCTGTCCGAGCGCCTGGTCGCCATGACCCCGGCCGGCCTCGACCGGGTGTTCTATGCCGACAATGGCTCGTCGTGCATCGAAGTGGCGCTGAAGATGAGCTTCCACTACTGGCAGAACATCGGCAAACCGGACAAGAAGCGCTTCGTCACCCTGACCAACAGCTACCACGGCGAAACCATTGCCGCCATGTCGGTGGGTGATGTGCCGCTGTTCACCGAAACCTACAAGGCACTGCTGCTCGACACCCTCAAGGTGCCAAGCCCTGACTGTTACCTGCGCCCCGAGGGCATGAGCTGGGAAGAGCACTCGCGCAACATGTTCCAGGCCATGGAGCAGACCCTGGCCGAACACCATGCCTCGATCAGCGCCGTGATCGTCGAGCCACTGATACAGGGTGCCGGTGGCATGCGCATGTACCACCCGGTGTACCTCAAGCTGTTGCGCGAAGCCTGCGACCGCTACGACGTGCACCTGATCCACGACGAAATCGCCGTAGGCTTCGGCCGCACCGGTACGATGTTCGCCTGCGAGCAAGCCGGCATCCGCCCGGACTTCCTGTGCCTGTCCAAGGCCCTGACTGGCGGCTACCTGCCGCTGGCCGCCTGCCTGACCACCGACAAGGTGTACCAGGCGTTCTACGACGATTACCCGACACTGCGCGCATTCCTGCACTCGCACAGCTACACCGGCAACCCGCTGGCGTGCGCTGCGGCGCTGGCAACCCTGGATATCTTCGAGCAGGACAATGTGATCGAGGCCAACAAAGCGTTGGCCAAGCGCATGGCCACAGCCACTGCACACCTGGCCGATCATGCTCACGTTGCAGAAATTCGCCAGACCGGCATGGCCCTGGCCATCGAAATGGTTCAGGACAAGGCAGGCAAGGTTGCCTATCCCTGGCAGGAGCGCCGTGGCCTGAAGGTGTTCGAGCACGCCCTGACCCGCGGCGCTCTGCTGCGACCGCTGGGCAGCGTGGTGTACTTCCTGCCGCCGTACGTGATCACCCCCGAGCAGATCGACTTCCTTGGCGAAGTGGCCAGCGAAGGCATCGATATCGCCACCCGCGACAGCGTCAGTGTCGCAGTGCCGGCCAACTTCCACCCCGATTTCCGCGACCCGGGCTAGGCCCGGCAATTCGCCACACCACTTTTCCTGTGGGAGCGGGCGAGCCCGCGAACAAGGGCGAAGCCCTTGCCAGGCACCGCGGCGCCTGATTCGCGGGCACGCCCGCTCCCACAGGGGATCTGCGTCTCTCTATTTACCGAGCAAACCCATGAGACTGTCCCGCTTCTTCATCGACGCCCCCCTGAGCCTTGGCGAGCACGACCTGCCCGAGGCCCAGGCCCATTACATTGGCCGCGTGCTGCGCATGGCACCCGGCGACGCCGTGCAGCTGTTCGATGGCAGCGGCCAGGAATTCCGTGGTCAGTTGCTCGAGGTGGGCAAGAAAACTGTCCGCGTCAGCCTTGACCAGGCCTTTGCCGGCCAGGCCGATTCACCGCTGCATGTGCACCTGGGCCAGGGCCTTTCCCGTGGCGAGCGCATGGACTGGGCGATCCAGAAGGCCACCGAGCTTGGTGCCAACGAAATCACCCCGATCGTCAGCGAGCGCTGCGAAGTGCGCCTGAAAGACGAGCGCGCCGACAAGCGCCTGGCCCACTGGCGCCAAGTGGCGATCAGCGCCTGTGAACAATGCGGGCGTTCTACCTTGCCCGTCATCCACCCGCCCGTGACCCTGGCCGAATGGTTGAGCAGCACCAAGGCTGACCTGAAACTGGTCCTGCACCCGGTGGCCGAGCCGCTCACCAGCCATGAAAAGCCCGCCACCCTGGCCTTCGTGATCGGCCCTGAAGGCGGCCTTAGCGAGGCCGAAGTGGAGCAGGCCAAAGCCGCCGGCTTCCACGCAGCCCGCCTTGGCCCACGCGTGCTGCGCACCGAGACCGCGCCAGTGGTGGCGCTGTCGGTGGCACAGCAGTTGTGGGGCGATTTTTAATTAGCGTACGTAGAGCGACACCGCCACGAAGTGCATCAGACTGCCAGCGATCACGAACAGGTGCCAGATGCCATGCCAGTGACGGAAGCGGCTGTCGAAGGCGAAGAAGATGATGCCGACGGTGTAGAACACGCCGCCGGCAGCCAGCCAGGCGAAGCCGGCAGTGCCCAGCGAGTTCAGCAGTGGCTTGACGGCCACCAGCACGATCCAGCCCATTACCGCGTAGATGATGATCGAGAGGATCCGCGCCTCGGAGCGCGGCTTGATCTCTTGCAACATGCCGATGATCGCCAGCCCCCAGACCACGCCGAACAGGCTCCATCCCCATGGGCCGCGCAGGCTGACCAGGCAAAACGGCGTGTAGCTGCCGGCAATCAGCAGATAGATCGACAGGTGGTCGAGCTTGCGCATGATCACTTTCGCCCGCCCACGGGTGCTGTGGTACAGGGTGGAGATGCTGTACAGCAACAGCAGCGTGCCGCCGTAGATGGAGAAGCTGACGATCTTCCACGGGTCGCCTTGCAGGCCCGCAACCACGATCAGCCAGATGGCACCAATAGCAGCGAGGACGGCACCGACCAGGTGGGTCCAGGCGTTGAAGCGTTCACCGTAATACATGCAAACACAGACCTCCTGAGGTGGGCTGGGTTCCTGATGTGATGTTGATGGCTTCGTTCTTTGTGGGAGCGGCCTTGTGTCGCGAAAGGGGCGCGAAGCGGCCCCAGGCTTTCATTGCCACGGCATGAACCGCCGGGGCTGCTGCGCAGCCCATCGCGACACAAGGCCGCTCCCACTCCAGACCACCAGACCCTGCGCCTCACATCCTAACCAAGGTCAGGTTGCAGCTCCGCGTCACGCACCAAGCGTTCAAGCGCGACCAGGTCCGGCACCCGCGCCACCTGCTCACCCACCTGCACCGCCGCCAGCTCCAACCTGCCCAGCGCCACATCCACGTAGTTAAGCTGACTGTCGAGCTTGCACGATCGCGGAATGCCCTGCAGCAACAGCGCCAGGTACCGCAAACCGGTATCGCCCAAGGCATTGAGCACCACCACGCGCGCCCGCTCCCCGCACGGCGTCTCACCACCACACGCCGCCTCGAAGCCGATCAACGGCAGGCGTTGCTGGCGCCAGTCGATCCACCCCAGGTGCCAGGCGGGGTCGCCGTGCTGGCACACCAGGTTACGCTGCCCACTCAACTCGGCCACCGCCACGTTGGGCAACACCAGCGTGCGGTCCCCCATCGGCAGCAACAGCCCGGTCAGGCTACTGCGCTGGCCGGAAATCAATTCAAGCATGGGTTTGGCTCCAATGGGCAATGCTCTGCAACAGCAGCGATTCCTGGTACGGCTTTCCCAGGTATTCGTTGACGCCGATGGCCATGGCGCGGTCCCGGTGCTTCTGCCCGGTGCGTGAGGTGATCATGATAATCGGCAAGTCTTTGAGCCGTGCGTCACGGCGGATGCGTGTGGCCACCTCGAAGCCGTCCATCCGCGGCATCTCGATGTCCAGCAATAACACGTCGGGCCGGTGCTCTTCCAGCAGGGCCATGGCATCGACGCCATCCTTGGCCGTGAGCACGCTCATGCCGTGGCGCTCCAGCAGGCGGCTGGTCACCTTGCGTACGGTCACCGAATCGTCCACCACCATCACCAGCAAGGCACGGCGCGGTGCCGGGCCAAGCAACTGGCGTTGGCTGCCGCCACCGGGCAGGCGGGCCAGCCGTCGCTGCTGGCCGCGCAGCTGGCCCAGCAGGTCAAGAATCAGTACCACCCGGCCATCGCCTAGCAGTGTCGCCCCCGATAGCCCGGCAACCGCAGCAAACTGCGGCCCCAGGCTTTTCACCACGATCTCGCGGCTGGGCGACAGGCTATCGGCCTGGATGGCGAACGACTGCTCCTTGGAATGCACCAACAGCACCGGCAACGGTACGCTCTGCCCCAGCAGCGCCGGGCGCGGCAGGCCTTGCAGCAATTCACCCAGGTAGCGCAGCTCGTATTCGTGGCCGGCATACACATAGCGGGGCGAGTCCAGCTGGTAGCACGCCGCAAGTTCGGCAGGTGGCACGCGGACGATGCCCTCGATGGTATTGAGCGGAATGGCGTATTGCTCTTCGCCCAGGTGCACCATCAGCGCACGGTTGATCGACACGGTGAACGGCAGGCGGATCAGAAAGCGCGCCCCTTTGCCCTGTGCCGACTCGATACTCATCGAGCCCCCCAGTTGCTTGACCTCCTCGTGCACCACATCCATGCCCAGCCCGCGCCCGGAAATCTGGGTGATCTTTTCGGCGGTGGAAAAGCCTGGCCGCAGGATGAACTGCAGGATCTCGTGGTCACTCAACTGCGCCTGCGGGTCCAGCAGGCCGCGCTTGATAGCCTTGTGCCGCACCGCTTCCAGTGGCACGCCGGCACCATCATCCGTCATTTCGATGACGATATCGGCGCCTTCATGCAGCAAATTCAGGTGAATGGTGCCCTGCTCCGGCTTGCCGGCGGCCAGGCGCATTGCGCGGCTTTCCAGGCCGTGGTCAACGGCATTGCGCAGCATATGCTCCAGCGGCGCCACCATACGCTCCAGCACGCTGCGGTCCAGTTCACCCTCGGCATTGCCAACCACCAATTCCACCTGCTTGCCCAGCTCGCTGGCCACCTGACGCACCACGCGCTGCAAGCGCGGCACCAGGCGTTCGAACGGCACCATCAGGGTGGCGGTCAGGCCCTCCTGCAACTGGCTGTTCACCCGCGCCTGCTGTTGCAGCAGGCTGTACGCCTCCTGAGCACGCTGAGCCAGGGTTTCCTTCAGATCCAGCAGGTCCGAGGCAGACTCGAAGAGGGCCCGTGACAGCTGCTGCAGCTGGGAGTGGCGGTCCATTTCCAGAGGGTCGAAGTCGTCATAGGCATCGCCTTCGAACTGCTGCCGGCTGGAGATTCGTCCCTGGGTCTCCACATCCAGACGCAGCAACTGATCGCGCATGCGCTCGAGTGTGGTTTCCATCTCGTTGAGGGCGAACTGCGCGTCGTTGACCTGCTGCTCGATGCGCCCACGGATGATCGAGTGCTCGCCGGCCAGGTTACCCAGGTCGTCGAGCAGCTCGGCGTCGACCTTGACCATGTCACCCGGTGCCCGCTCTGGCGCTGCTGCCGGTGCTTCGGCGGTTGCAGCTTCTGGCGGTCCCTGGCCCGCGGCACTGTCTGTCAGTGCCGCACTGCTGAAGTTGCGAATGTAGTCGATCAGCGCCGTAGCGGCATGCAACGGCTGCCCCAGGCGGACGGCGTCAAGCATATGCGCCAATCGGTCGTGGCAGTTCTGCAGCAGGGCGAACAGTGGCGCGCTTGGCGGCAATCTGCCGGCAGCCAACAGCTCGTAGAGAAACTCCAGTTCGTGGGCCAGGTCACCGATCGGGGTAATTTCGACCATGCGCGCCACGCCCTTGAGGGTGTGCAGGTCGCGCATCAGGTTGTCCACCTCGACGCTGCTGCGCGGGTCGGCCTGCCATCGTGCCAAGGCCGCCGCGGCGCTTTCGACGATGTCCGAGCTTTCTTCCAGGAACACTTCCAGCAGCTCTTCGCCGGGGCTTTCCGGCGCCTCGGCAAGCGGCCCGGCCACCTCCGGTTGCAACGGCGGGTGTGGCAACCCCAGGGTATCGGACAGGTCCATGTCCGGGTGCAGTGGTGTGACCGTATCGATGCCCACCAGGCCGGTGGCATCTGGCGCCAGGGCCTGGTCCAGCAGGTTGCGCAGGCTGTCGACCAGCTCCGGGCGCGGCGGAATATCCTGCCCGGCGGCCACTTCGTCGAGCATGTCCAGCAGGGTCTCATGGGCCCGCTGCGCCTGGCTGAAGAAGCGGGCATCGGCAGGCAGGCTGCCCTCCTCCACAGCGCCATACAAGTCCAGCAACGCCTCGCACACCTCATCCATCTGCCACAGGTCGGCCAGGTGCGCGGCATGCCCCAGGGTGGTCATCTGGTCGAGCAGGTTATCCAGTGCGTCACGCTGGGCGGGCTGTTGCTGCCAACGCGACAACAACGTCTCTGCATCGAGCAGAATGTCCATGGCCTGCGCCAGGAAGCTGGCGACCAACTGCGGATCATGCTTGCGGCGGCCGGCATGGTGCGGGTCTTCATGCAGGCTGGCCAGGCGGCCGTCCACTGCCTGGCCGACCTGTTCGATCAGTTCCGCGGCGCCGGGGATGGCGGCCAGTGGCGTGCTATCGAGTTGCGCCAAGCCCAGATGGAACAACGAGCGCGCAGCTTCCAGCCACTCCATCTCGGCCATTTGCAGTGGCAGTTGATGCCCCTTGTACTCACGGGCCAGGCGGTCGAAGGCAGTGGCCAGTTCAGCGACCGGCATCACCCCGGCCATGGCGGCACTGCCTTTGAGCGTGTGCAAGGCACGCTGCAAGTCATCGCTGACCGGCGTGTCGTGGCCACCGGCGCTTTGCAGATAAACCTCAAGACTGGCCAGATGCCCCTGCGCCTCGGTGCGAAAAATGCCCAGCAACTGCGGATCGAGGCCATCGACACCGGTAGCCGCCGGGGCATCGTTTTCGGCCAGGCTGTGCAGGTGCCCGGCCAATTGCTCGATTTCAGTCAGTTGCGGCAGTTGGCCGGCAGCAAAGTCGGCCAGCAGGTCAGGCAGGTGGACGAACACCTGCTGCAGCGCTACAACCCCTTCCGGGCTGAGCACGCTGCGGCCCTCGAGTACCCGGTTCAGCAGGTGCTCGGCGCCCCAGGCCAGTTCAGCCACCGCCTCTGCATGTACCATGCGGCCGCTGCCTTTGAGTGTATGCAGCGCGCGACGCACTTCGCCCAGTGCCTCGCGTTGCTGGTTGTCGGCACGCCAGCGCAACCAGTGGCGCTCGATTTCCGGCAGCAGTTCGCCCGCCTCGTCCAGGAACACTTCACGAAGCTCGTCATCGATGCCATCGCCACTGCCGTCCTGGTCTGGGTTGGCCCCGACCACCGCGCACGGCACACCCAGTGCCGCCAAGCTGGCCCGTGCCATCTCGATAAAGGGTTGGCCATCGGCCAGCGGGTCGGCCGCCCGCCATTGCAGGTAGCATTCGGCAGCACTCAGTGCCTCGGCCAAGTGCGTCAGCTCATCAATCGGCGGCTCTTCCTCCAGGTGCTGCAACCAACGCTGCACATAGCTTGCGCAGCCGACAAACAGCTCGGCCACGGCGGGCAGCATCAACATGGCCAGCGCCCCGCGGATCTGCTGCAACAGCCCCGGCAAGGGCTGCAGGCGTTGCCGGGGCCAGTCGGACTCCAGGTAATCGCCGATCAGATCCTTGGCCTGCTGCAACACGTTCAGCGACTCATTCAGCACCAACAGGCGTATCTCAGCCAGGTCCGAGCCCGGCAAATTGCCTTGGCCGTTTTCCTCCAAAGGGCCGACCATGCCGTTCAGGGAGGCTTCCACGTACAACAGAGCCCCCGCCACATCCATCAACACCGCGTCGTCCACCGCCCGCTCGCCCTGAGCCAATGCCTGCAACGCCAGCACCTGGTCGATGATCACCCGCCGCGGTTGCTGAAAGCCCAGAACCGCCAGGGTGTCAGCCACGTGGCGCAACGGGGCCAGCAGCGCATCGAGCTGCTCGCGGTGCTGACGGTCGCCGCGCCCGAACTGGTCCAGGCGCTCCTTGATGCGCATCAAGTCATCGCACAGTGCAGTCACCACCGAACGCAGCGCATCGCGCCCCGACCCGGCCTGCAGTTGGTCACGCCAGTTGCCCAGCGACAAGTCGAGGTTGGCAAGGTCATCGTCACCCGCGAAGCGTTGGGCGGCGCCGGTCATCAGGCTGGCCTGGGCCAGCGGTTCCTCCCCCCGGCAGGCGCGCAGCTGGTTGAGCAACGGCAGCATCACCAGTGGCAGGTCATGGCGAGCACCGCGCAACCGCTCCAGGTACGAGGGCAACTGCTCCAGGCCGCGGAACAATGCACCCAGGCAATCACCCCGGGGGCTGACCTGGCCATCGGCCAAAGCCTTGGCAAACAGCTCCAGCTCCTCGGCCAGGCGCGTGGCGCCGCGCAGTTCGAGCATGCGCAGGCAGCCGTGCACCTGATGCAGGTTGTCGACCACGAAAGCCATCATCGAAAGGTCGCCCGTCTCGCCGGCAAAGCGCTCCAGCGCCTGCCTTGCCTGGCCCAGGCAATCGAGAATGGCGGCCTTGGTCCAGGCCAGTGCCACTGTTTCGTGACGCTCGGGGCTTACTGCAGACGCCATGGTCACTATTCCTCAACGCGGCTCGGTAGGTGGCGGCAGGGTGAATCCGGACACCGAACGGCGCATCTCGCTGGCCATGCGGGCCAGGTGGCGGATGCTGTCGGCGGTGGCACCGGAGCCGGCGGAGGTCTGCGCGGTAATCTGCTGGATCACCGCCATGGTGTGGGAGATCTGCCCGGCCGACGAAGTCTGCAACTGGGCAGCGTCAGAGATGCTGTGGATAAGGTCGGCGAGGTTCTGCGATACCCCTTCGATCTCGGCCAACGCCACCCCGGCATCCTGGGCCAGGCGTGCGCCACGCACCACTTCGGCGGTGGTCTGCTCCATGGAGATCACCGCTTCGTTGGTATCGGCCTGAATGGTACGCACCAGCGCCTCGATCTGGCGGGTGGCAGACGATGAGCGCTCGGCCAGGCGCTGCACCTCGTCGGCAACCACGGCAAACCCGCGGCCGGCTTCACCGGCCAACGACGCCTGGATGGCGGCATTCAGGGCAAGAATGTTGGTCTGGTCGGCAATGTCGTCGATCAGGCTTACGATGTCGCCGATTTCCTGAGAAGACTCGCCCAGACGCTTGATCCGCTTGGCGGTGTCCTGGATCTGCTCGCGAATGTTGTCCATGCCGTCGATGGTGTTGTGCACCACCTCGTTGCCCTTGTTGGCGATGGCCACCGAACGCTCGGCCACCTTGGCCGATTCGTAAGCATGCGCCGAAACCCGGTCGATCGACTCGACCATGTCACCCACCGCCTCGGACGCCTCGCTGATCTGTGCGGCCTGGTGCTCGGAGGCCTTGGCCAGTTGCCGCGCGGTGTTCTGCGTGTCCTGCACGGCGGCCGCGACCTGCACTGCACTGTGGTTGATGGTGGCGACCAGGTCGCGCAACTGGTCCACGGAATAGTTGATCGAGTCGGCAATGGCGCCGGTGAAGTCTTCAGTCACCGATACGGTCACCGTCAGGTCGCCATCTGCCAGCTCTTCGATTTCGTCGAGCAGGCGCATGATGGCCTGCTGGTTGCGTTCGTTCTTTTCTGCGGTCTCGCGTAGTTGGCGGTTGGTGGTACGCACCATGACCAGGCCGATAAGGATGATCGAGGCCAGCGCCAGCAGGCCCAAGGCATAGCCGCCAACGGTGTCGAGGGTACGACCGCCGGCCAGGTTCTCGAAACCGTTCGCCAGGTGTGAAGCTTCGTCGAGCAGGGTTTGCGACAGGCTGAAGATGTTGCCCGCAGCCTCCCGCACACGGAACAGTTCGGGCGAGGTTTCGAGGATTTCATCCACCGAACCGGCAACGAACTGGAACAACTCGGCGATTTCGGCCAGCCGTGCGCGGGCGTCGGCGTCTTCGACACGGGTTACCTGGATCGTCGTATTGCCATTGAGCATGCCCTCCAGCACCTGGCCAAAGCGCCCGGCGTCACGGCCGAAGGCATCGGCCGCCTGCGCGGCGCTGTCGTCACCCGCCAGGACGGTGTTGACCGAGCCAAGAATACGTTCGGCCAGCAACAGTTGGCGTTGGGCCACTGCAACCTGGCTGGCCGGGGCACCGCTCTGCAGCAGGATCTCGACCACTTTTTCGTATTCCACCTGCAGCTGCGGCACGGTCTCGGCCAGGGTCGCTGCCACCTGGTGCAGCGACAGCACGGTCTGCTCGCTGGCCAGGATGATGTCGGTGTTCTTGCGCAGGTTTTCCCAGTCGCGGCGTACCGATTCCATCTCGTCACGCACCGAAGGCGGCGCAGGCGGCAGGCCAGTGGACTTGTCACCCTGGCGCAGGTAGCCCCAGCGCTGTTCGAAATCATTGCGCGCATCCGACAGCAGCTTGAAGGCCAGGGCCTTGCCAGTGGCCGCCTCGGTGGCGTTCTTGGCGATACGCTGCGACAGCACGCGCAGCTCGCCGGCATGGCCGATGTACTGCTTGTCGTAGTTGGATTGGGTATTCAGGTAAGCAAAGTTGGCGAACAGCAAGATGATCGAAAGGATCAGTATCAGGAACAGCACGGTGATCTGCGCGATGCTGCGGGTACGTGGGCTCACGGTGGTGGCAGTGACGGGGGTGGCAGGCTTGTTCACGTTCGCAGGTCCTATAACGCCACATCGAGAAAGCCCGGCGCCTGGGCCAGGGCAAAGGGGCTGAAGATCGCCCAGTTACGTTCACGCGGAAAATACCCCTGCACAAAGCGTGCAGCGGCAGCGATCAGAGGCTGCGGCGGCGACAACTGCAGGCTGTCGAGGGCAAAGTGCTGAAGGCCCAGCACCTCGTCGACCAGCAAGCCGACGAACAGGTCGTCGTGATCCAGCACCAGCACTCGCCGCTGCTTGCCCGGTGCGGCGTGGCCCAGGCCGAAGAAGCAGCTCAGGTCCATCACCGGCAACAGCCGGCCACGCAGGTTGGCCACCCCGCATACCCATGGCTGCACGCCGGGGACGCGGCTACTGCGCGGTTCGCGCAATACCTCGGCCACTTCGCCCATGGGCGCGACGAACCACTGCCCGGCAATGCGAAAGCCAATGCCGCTCCACTGCTGCACGCGGTTGTCCTGCGGCGGCTGGTCGGCGACCAGCAGGCGGCAGCGCCGGTCGATGTCCAGCAACAACTCAAAGGCGGTCAGCGACGCGCCTTGCGGGCGGGTGGTCAAGCCCCCAGCACTTCTTTGAGTTTGGCGATCAGCGCCTCCTCTTCCACCGGTTTGGTCAGGAAGTCACGGGCACCCTGGCGCGTGGCCCAGATACGGTCGGTTTCCTGGTCCTTGGTGGTTACCACGATCACTGGAATAGCGCTGGTGTCCGGGTCCTTGCTGAGCTGGCGGGTGGCCTGGAAGCCATTCATGCCAGGCATGACGATGTCCATCAGCACCGCGTCGGGCTTGTCCTGCCGGGCCAGGGCCACGCCGTCGGCACCGTTGCTGGCCTTGAGCACCTGGTAGCCGTGCTTTTCCAGCCATTCGGTCAATCTGTACATCTCTGTCGGCGAGTCGTCGACAATCAGAACTCGGGCCATGCTGTTTCCCCATCAGGAAAGTAGGACCGCGCCATGGCGGGGGCTCGGTCAGGGTGCGTGTTGTTGAGGTGCGGCAAACCCGGGCACATGGGCGCGGATCGCGTCGAGCAGTTCTTCCTTGCTGAACGGTTTGGTCAGAAACTGATCGGAACCGACCACTCGGCCGCGGGCCTTGTCGAACAGGCCATCGCGGGACGACAGCAGGATAACCGGGGTGTCCTTGAAGGCACTGTTGTGCTTGATTACCGCGCAGGTCTGGTAGCCGTCCAGGCGTGGCATCAGCACATCGACGAAAATGATGCTGGGCTGATGGTCGACGATCTTGGCCAGGGCATCGAAGCCATCGCTGGCGGTGATCACCTCGCAGCCCGCTTCACCGAGCAACATCTGCGCGGTGCGGCGGATCGTGCGGGAATCGTCGATCACCATCACCTTCAGGGGTTGTTCCATAGACGCCTACCAATAGGATTGAAGCCGCAAGTTGCAAGCGGCAAGCTGCAAGAAAGCAGCTCGGCGCATGGATGCTCTTTTCTTGAGGCTTGTAGCTCAAGGCTTGCAGCTGCATTTTTAGCATACTCCGGGTGGCCATTCCATCTGCCGCGCCCCTTGACCGTCGGCGTTCGCGGCGCCACCCTGAGCCACTTTTCTTTCGATCCACCGCGGCCACCTGCCGCCAAGAGGACCCCCCATGAGCGTTCGCCTCGGCATTGTGATGGACCCCATCGCGTCCATCTCCTACAAGAAGGACAGCTCGCTGGCCATGCTGCTGGCCGCCCAGGCACGCGGCTGGAGCCTGTTCTACATGGAACAGCAAGACCTGTATCAGGGCGAAGGCAAGGCCCGCGCCCGCATGCGCCCGCTGAAGGTGTTTGCCGACCCGGCGCGCTGGTTCGAACTGGGCGAGGAGCAGGACAGCCCGCTGGCCGAACTGGACGTGATCCTGATGCGCAAGGACCCGCCCTTCGACATGGAGTTCGTCTATAGCACTTACCTGCTGGAACAAGCCGAGAACGACGGCGTACTGGTGGTAAACCGCCCGCAAAGCCTGCGCGACTGCAATGAGAAGATGTTCGCCACGCTGTTCCCTCAATGCACCACCCCGACCCTGGTCAGCCGCCGCCCGGACATCATTCGCGAATTCACCGCCAAGCATGCCGACGTGATCCTCAAGCCACTGGATGGCATGGGCGGTACGTCGATCTTCCGTCACCGGGCGGGCGACCCCAACCTGTCGGTGATCCTGGAAACCCTGACCGCACTGGGCACCCAGCAGATCATGGCCCAGGCCTACCTGCCGGCAATCAAGGACGGCGACAAGCGCATCCTGATGATCGACGGCGAGCCAGTGGACTATTGCCTGGCACGTATTCCGGCCAGCGGCGAAACCCGTGGCAACCTGGCCGCTGGCGGGCGTGGCGAAGCCCGCCCACTGACCGAGCGCGACCGCTGGATCGCCGCCCAGGTCGGCCCGACGCTGCGCGAGAAGGGCCTGCTGTTCGTTGGCCTGGACGTGATCGGCGACTACCTCACCGAAATCAACGTCACCAGCCCCACCTGCATCCGCGAAATCGATGCCGCCTACAACACCGATATCGGCGGCAAGCTGATGGATGCCATTGATCGCAAGCTCAAGGCACGCTGACAGCCAACGCGAAGTAAAGCCGTAGAGTGGGGTATGATGCCGGTCCTATTCGACTGAGCTGCTGCCCCGCCCTGCGGTTGCTGGATACCTGATGACGCTGCCCGCTGACGTCCCTGCCGACCTGCTGCCTCCCCGTGTTCGCCCTGCGGACCGGCTCGGCTTCACCCTGTTCCTGGCTGCGCTGGTGCACCTGGCGCTGATCCTCGGCGTCGGCTTCACCGTGGTCAAGCCTGCCGAAATCCGCCACACCATGGACATCACCCTGGCCACCTTCAAAAGCGAGAAACCGCCCGAGAAGGCTGACTTTCAGGCCCAGGACAACCAGCAAGGCAGCGGCACCCTGGACAAGAAGGCGGTGCCCAAGACCACCGAGCTGGCACCGTTCCAGGACAGCAAGATCAACAAGATCACCCCACCGCCTGCGGCCAGGCCCGAGGTGGTCCCACCCCCTCCTCCCAAAAAGTCGGCGGTGGTGACTACTGCGCCCAAGCCGCACAAGGTCGAACCCAAACCCAAGGAAAGCAAAGCACAGCCCAAGCCAGCCGCACCGGTGCCGGACTTCGACAGCTCGCAGCTGTCCAGCCAGATCGCCAGCCTGGAGGCAGAGCTGTCCAACGAGCAGCAGATGTACGCCAAGCGCCCGCGCATCCATCGCCTGAACGCCGCGTCGACCATGCGCGACAAGGGCGCCTGGTACAAGGAAGAGTGGCGCAAGAAGGTCGAGCGCGTGGGTAACCTGAACTATCCCGACGAAGCGCGCCGGCAGCAGATCTACGGCAACTTGCGCATGATGGTGTCGATCAACCGCGATGGCTCGCTGTACGAGGTGCTGGTGCTGGAATCATCCGGCCAGCCCGTGCTGGACCAGGCGGCGCAGCGCATCGTGCGGCTGGCGGCGCCGTTTGCACCGTTTACCGGGGACCTGGCCGAGTTCGACCGGCTGGAGATCATCCGCACCTGGCGCTTTGCCCGTGGGGACCGTTTGTCCAGTAACTGATTTTCTGCCTGTTCCGGCCCCTTCGCGGGCACGCCCCCTCCCACAGGTTGCTAACCGGCGCTGAGGCCTGTGGAGTACCGGTGGGAGCGGGCATGCCCATGAAGGAGCCGGCACAAGCGACACAAAGCCCACCTTGTCAGCCTCGCCACCTGGCGCCACACTATCCCCCATGAAAACCCTCGCACCGAGCTACCTCAAGCACCAGTTCCTGATCGCCATGCCGCACATGGCCGATCCGAACTTCGCCCAGACCCTCACGTACATCGTCGAGCACAATGAGCATGGCGCCATGGGCCTGGTGGTCAACCGACCACAGGAACTGAGCCTGGCCGACATCCTCGAGCAACTGCGCCCGGACGAAACGCCGCCGGCCAGCACCTTGCAGGTGCCGATCTACCAGGGGGGCCCGGTACAAACCGACCGCGGTTTCGTGTTGCACAGCAGCGAGTGCAGTTTCCAGGCCAGCGTGGCGCTGGAGGGGCTGTCGCTGACCACGTCACAGGACATATTGCTGGCTATCGCTGCCGGGGTAGGCCCTAAACAGAGCCTGATCACCTTGGGCTATGCCGGTTGGGAAGCAGGCCAACTGGAGGCGGAGCTGGCCGATAATGCCTGGCTGAACTGCCCGTACGACCCGGACATTGTCTTCGGCATGGCCAGCGACCTGCGCCTGGAGGCTGCGGCCGCCAGCCTGGGGATCAACCTGCACCTGCTGACCAGCCAGGCGGGCCACGCCTGATGGCTGAGCTACGCCTGCTGCTGGGCTTCGACTATGGCAGCAAACAGATCGGCGTGGCCGTCGGCCAGGTGATTACCGGCCAGGCCCGCGAACTGTGCACCCTGAAGGCGCAGAACGGCGTACCGGACTGGGCCCAGGTGGAAAAGCTGATTGCCGAATGGAAGCCAGATGCCATTGTCGTCGGCCTGCCGCTGAACATGGACGGCACGCCCAGCGAAATGAGCGCCCGCGCCGAAAAATTCGCCCGCCGCCTGAACGGCCGCTTCAACCTGCCCGTGCACACGCACGACGAGCGCCTGACCACCTTCGAGGCCAAAGGCGAGCGCATGGCCCGTGGCGGCCAGCGTGGCAGCTACCGCGACAACCCGGTCGATGCCATTGCCGCTGCCCTGTTGCTGCAAGGCTGGCTGGAGGCCAATACCTGATCATCTTTGCCGCCGGGCCCACCCGGCGCACCCTTCCGAGGAGCCCGCAATGAGCCTACCCAATCCCGCCGAGCTGATCCGGCAGATGGCTGTCGACCTTCGTGCCCACCTGGCGCGCCGGGCAATCACCGAGCCCCGTTACATCGGTATCCGCACCGGCGGCGTCTGGGTTGCCCAGGCCCTGCAGGAAGCCATGGGCGACACCAGCCCCATGGGTACTCTGGACGTATCGTTCTACCGCGACGACTTCAGCCAGAACGGCCTGCACCCGCAAGTGCGTCCGTCCGAGTTGCCGTTCGAAGTCGAAGGCCAGCACCTGGTGCTGGTGGACGACGTGCTGATGAGCGGTCGTACCATCCGCGCGGCGCTCAACGAACTGTTCGATTACGGCCGCCCGGCCAGCGTTACCCTGGTCTGCCTGCTGGACCTGGATGCCGGCGAACTGCCGATTCGCCCGAACGTGCTCGGCGCCACCCTGTCGCTGGCCGCCCATGAACGGGTAAAATTGACCGGACCCGCACCGCTCGCCCTCGAGCGCCAGGACCTCGCCTCCGCTTCCGCCCTTTAAGAGTCCCCCGCGATGACGCCAATCGACGCCAAGCGCCCGCTGCAGCTCAATGATCAGGGCCAGCTGCGCCACTTTCTCTCGCTTGACGGTTTGCCCCGCGAACTGCTCACCGAGATCCTCGACACCGCCGACTCCTTCCTGGAAGTCGGCGCCCGGGCTGTGAAAAAAGTCCCGTTGCTGCGCGGCAAGACTGTGTGCAACGTGTTCTTCGAGAACTCGACCCGTACCCGTACCACCTTCGAACTGGCAGCCCAGCGCCTGTCAGCCGACGTAATCAGCCTGAACGTGTCGACCTCCTCGACCAGCAAGGGCGAGACCCTGTTCGATACCCTGCGCAACCTCGAAGCCATGGCGGCCGACATGTTCGTCGTACGCCACTCCGACTCCGGCGCCGCGCACTTCATCGCCGAGCACGTGTGCCCGGAAGTGGCCGTGATCAACGGCGGTGACGGCCGCCACGCGCACCCGACCCAGGGCATGCTCGACATGCTCACCATCCGCCGCCACAAAGGCAGCTTCGAGAACCTGTCCGTGGCCATCGTCGGCGACATCCTGCACTCGCGTGTGGCCCGTTCCGACATGCTCGCCCTCAAGGCACTGGGCTGCCCGGACATTCGCGTGATCGGCCCGAAAACCCTGATCCCGATCGGTATCGAGCAGTACGGTGTGAAGGTCTACACCGACCTCGCCGAAGGCCTGAAAGACGTCGACGTGGTGATCATGCTGCGCCTGCAGCGTGAGCGCATGGCCGGCGGCCTGCTCCCCAGCGAGGGCGAGTTCTACCGCCTGTTCGGCCTGACGACTGCACGCCTGGCCGCGGCCAAGCCCGATGCAATCGTCATGCACCCGGGCCCGATCAACCGTGGCGTGGAAATCGAGTCGGCGGTTGCCGACGGCAAGCACTCGGTGATCCTCAACCAGGTCACCTACGGCATCGCCGTGCGCATGGCCGTGCTGTCCATGGCCATGAGCGGGCAGAACGCGCAACGTCAATTCGACCAGGAGAACGCCCTGTGACCATCAGTATTCTCGGCGCCCGGGTCATCGACCCCAACAGCGGCCTGGACCAGGTCACCGACCTGCACCTGGACGGCGGCCGCATTGCCGCCATCGGCGCCGCACCGGCCGGTTTCAGCGCCAGCCGCACGATCCAGGCTGATGGCCTTGTCGCTGCGCCCGGCCTGGTCGACCTGGGCGTGTCCCTGCGCGAGCCGGGTTACAGCCGCAAAGGCAACATCGCCAGTGAAACCCGCGCGGCTGTTGCCGGTGGTGTCACCAGCCTGTGCTGCCCGCCGCAGACCAAGCCGGTGCTGGACACATCGGCAGTGGCCGAGCTTATCCTCGACCGCGCCCGCGAGGCGGCCAACAGCAAGGTCTACCCGGTTGGCGCCCTGACCAAGGGCCTGGAGGGCGAGCAACTGGCTGAGCTGGTGGCCCTGCGTGACACCGGTTGCGTAGCGTTTGGCAACGGCCTGAAGGAAATCCCCAACAACCGTACCCTGGCCCGTGCTCTGGAGTATGCCGCCACCTTCGACCTGACGGTGGTGTTCCACTCCCAGGACCGCGATCTGGCCCAAGGCGGCCTGGCCCACGAAGGAGCCATGGCCAGCTTCCTCGGCCTGCCAGGCATCCCGGAAAGCGCCGAAACCGTGGCCCTGGCGCGCAACCTGCTGCTGGTGGAACAAAGCGGCGTGCGTGCGCACTTCAGCCAGATCACCAGTGCCCGTGGCGCGCGGCTGATCGCCCAGGCCCAGGCCTTGGGCCTGCCGGTGACCGCCGATGTAGCGCTATACCAGCTGATCCTCACGGACGAGTCGCTGCGCGAGTTTTCCAGCCTGTACCACGTGCAGCCGCCACTGCGCACCGCTGCCGACCGTGACGGATTGCGCGAGGCGGTGAAGTCGGGGGTGATCCAGGCGATCTCCAGCCACCACCAGCCGCACGAGCGCGACGCCAAGCTGGCCCCATTCGGCGCCACCGAGCCAGGTATCAGCAGCGTCGAGTTGCTGCTGCCACTGGCCATGACCCTGGTGCAGGACGGCCTGCTCGACCTGCCGACCTTGCTGGCCCGTCTGAGCAGCGGCCCGGCTGCCGCCCTGCGCCTGCCGGCCGGTGAGCTGAAAGTGGGTGGCGCGGCCGACCTGGTGCTGTTCGACCCGCAAGCGTCCACCGTTGCTGGCGAACAATGGTTCTCCCGTGGCGAGAACTGCCCGTTCATCGGCCACTGCCTGCCGGGCGCGGTGCGTTATACCTTGGTCGATGGCCACGTTTGCCACGAGGCCTGAGTAACATGCTTCGCGGGCACGCCCGCTCCCACAGGATCACCACAATTCCAAGGCATGTGGTAACCCTGTGGGAGCGGGCATGCCCGCGAATGCCTTCACATAGTCCCCCCGCCAAGCGCGACCATTCATCCCCCCCGGTTGAAATCCTTCCCCCCACCCCCATATGAGTCTGCATCAGGCACTTTCGCCCCGCTGCGTGGAGACTCTCCCCTTGACCACAATCGTTTCTGTCCGCCGTAACGGCAAAGTCGTCATGGGCGGCGACGGCCAGGTATCCCTTGGCAACACCGTGATGAAAGGCAACGCCAAGAAGGTGCGCCGCCTGTACCACGGCCAGGTCATCGCGGGCTTCGCCGGCGCTACCGCCGACGCTTTCACCCTGTTCGAGCGCTTTGAAGGTCAGCTGGAAAAACACCAGGGCCACCTGGTACGCGCCGCCGTCGAGCTGGCCAAGGAATGGCGTACCGACCGCTCCCTGAGCCGCCTGGAAGCCATGCTGGCCGTGGCCAACAAGGATGCATCCCTGATCATCACCGGCAACGGTGACGTGGTCGAACCCGAAGATGGCCTGATCGCCATGGGTTCCGGCGGTGCCTATGCCCAGGCCGCAGCCCGTGCCCTGCTGAACAAGACCGACCTCTCGGCCCGCGAAATCGCCGAGACCGCCCTGAACATCGCCGGCGACATCTGCGTGTTCACCAACCACAACCTGACCATCGAGGAGCAGGACCTGGCCGACTGATTCAGCTGTTCTGGCGCCCCTTCCCGATGAAGGGGCTTTTCCACGCTGACTCACCTGCCCAAGGACCGTATTGATCATGTCCATGACCCCCCGCGAGATCGTCCACGAACTCAACCGCCACATCATCGGCCAGGACGACGCCAAGCGCGCCGTGGCCATTGCCCTGCGCAACCGCTGGCGGCGTATGCAGCTCCCTGCCGAGCTGCGTGCCGAAGTCACCCCCAAGAATATCCTGATGATCGGCCCTACCGGCGTCGGCAAGACCGAAATCGCCCGCCGGCTGGCCAAACTGGCCAACGCGCCGTTCCTCAAGGTCGAGGCCACCAAGTTCACCGAAGTGGGCTACGTGGGCCGCGACGTCGAGTCGATCATCCGTGACCTGGCCGATGCCGCGCTGAAGATGTTGCGCGAGCAGGAAATCATCCGCGTGCGCCACCGCGCCGAAGACGCCGCCGAAGACCGCATCCTCGACGCCCTGCTGCCCCAGGCGCGCGTCACCAGCTTCAGCGAAGAAGCCGCACAGACCAGCAGCGACTCCAACACCCGCCAGCTGTTCCGCAAGCGCCTGCGTGAAGGCCAGCTGGACGACAAGGAAATCGAGATCGAAGTGGCCGATGCCGTCGGTGTCGAAATTGCTGCGCCGCCCGGCATGGAAGAAATGACCAACCAGCTGCAGAGCCTGTTTGCCAACATGGGCAAGGGCAAGCGCAAAGCGCGCAAGCTGAAGGTGAAAGAAGCGCTGAAGATGGTTCGTGATGAAGAAGCGAGCCGCCTGGTCAACGAGGAAGAGCTCAAGGCCAAGGCCCTGGAAGCGGTCGAACAGCACGGCATCGTGTTCATCGACGAGATCGACAAGGTTGCCAAGCGTGGCAACGTTGGCGGTGCCGACGTATCCCGCGAAGGCGTACAGCGCGACCTGCTGCCGCTGATCGAAGGCTGCACCGTCAACACCAAGCTGGGCATGGTCAAGACCGACCACATTCTGTTCATTGCCTCGGGTGCATTCCACCTGAGCAAGCCGAGCGACCTGGTGCCCGAGCTGCAAGGCCGCCTGCCGATCCGTGTCGAGCTGAAGGCGCTGACCCCGGAAGACTTCGAGCGCATCCTGCAAGAGCCGCACGCGTCGCTGACCGAGCAGTACCAGGCATTGCTGAAGACCGAAGGCCTGAACATCGAGTTCCTCGCCGACGGCATCAAGCGCCTGGCCGAGATTGCCTACCAGGTCAACGAGAAAACCGAAAACATCGGTGCCCGCCGTCTGCACACCCTGCTCGAGCGCTTGCTCGAAGAGGTGTCGTTCAGTGCGGGCGACCTGGCCAGCACCCATGACGAAGCGCCGATCCAGATCGACGCGGCGTATGTGAACAGCCACCTCGGTGAGCTGGCACAGAACGAAGACCTGTCGCGTTACATTCTGTAAGACCGGTTTCGACTGTTTCGCGGGCAAGCCCGCTCCTACACGCGCCACCCCATCCCATGGGCCTGTGGTGATCCGTGCAGGGGCGGGCTTGCCCGCGAAGAGGCCCTTGAATCCCTCCCCCATAAGCTGGAAGCTGTGCTTCATCAGCTCCCGAGAGATTCTGCCCATGGCCCGCCTGCCTACCGCCATCAACCTGCACAAAGCCTCCAAAACCCTCAGCCTCACCTACGCCCCTGGCGAGGTCTACCACCTGCCCGCCGAATTCCTGCGCGTGCACTCTCCCTCCGCCGAGGTCCAGGGCCACGGCAATCCCATCCTGCAGTTCGGCAAGATCAACGTGGGCCTCAGTGGCCTGGAACCTGCCGGCCAATATGCACTGAAACTGATCTTCGACGACGGTCATGACAGCGGTTTGTTCACCTGGGAATACCTTGAGCAACTGTGCCTGCGCCAGGAGCAACTGTGGGCGGAATACCTCGACGAGTTGCACAAGGCCGGCAAATCCCGCGACCCGGCCGAATCTGTGGTCAAGCTCATGCTCTAGCGCAAGGCCTGCGGGGTTTAGAGCGCATTTTCTAAATTCATCTGTTTGAATGACTTGAAGACAGCCCAGTGAAGGGCTGTCTTGCGCATTACACGAAAGTCGGGTAACCAATGGGTGTGTGGCAAGTTCCCTGCATCACTTTGCAGGTCGTCAGTACCCTCGCAGCACCGCTGTTCCTTATCACTGGTCACCCGAGTAGCAGTACCGGGCTCAGGGCTGTGCACCCGCCACAGCAACCGGTACTCGTCTCAGGACAACGGAGCGTCGTAGATGAGTAACAAGAACAACGATGAGCTGCAGCGGCAGGCCTCGGAAAACACCCTGGGGCTGAACCCGGTCATCGGCATCCGCCGCAAGGACCTGTTAAGCTCGGCACGCACCGTGCTGCGCCAGGCCGTGCGCCAACCGCTGCATAGCGCCAAACATGTGGCTCACTTTGGCCTGGAGCTGAAGAACGTGCTGCTGGGCAAATCCAGCCTGGCCCCGGAAAGCGACGACCGTCGCTTCAATGACCCGGCCTGGAGCAACAACCCGCTGTACCGCCGCTACCTGCAAACCTATCTGGCCTGGCGCAAGGAGCTGCAGGACTGGGTCAGCAGCAGCGACCTGTCCCCCCAGGACATCAGCCGCGGCCAGTTCGTCATCAACCTGATGACCGAGGCCATGGCGCCGACCAATACCCTGTCCAACCCGGCTGCGGTCAAACGCTTCTTCGAAACCGGCGGCAAGAGCCTGCTCGATGGCCTGTCCAACCTGGCCAAGGACATGGTCAATAACGGCGGGATGCCCAGCCAGGTGAACATGGATGCCTTCGAGGTGGGCAAGAACCTGGGCACCAGCGAAGGCGCGGTGGTGTACCGCAACGATGTGCTGGAGCTGATCCAGTACAGCCCCATCACCGAGCAGGTGCATGCCCGCCCGCTGCTGGTGGTGCCACCGCAGATCAACAAGTTCTACGTGTTCGACCTCAGCCCGGAAAAGAGCCTGGCGCGCTTTTGCCTGCGCTCGCAGCAGCAGACCTTCATCATCAGCTGGCGCAACCCGACCAAGGCCCAGCGCGAGTGGGGCCTGTCCACCTACATCGATGCGCTGAAAGAAGCCGTCGACGCGGTGCTGGCGATTACCGGCAGCAAGGACTTGAACATGCTCGGTGCCTGCTCCGGCGGCATCACCTGTACCGCACTGGTTGGCCACTATGCCGCCATTGGCGAGAACAAGGTCAACGCCCTGACCCTGCTGGTCAGCGTGCTGGACACCACCATGGACAACCAGGTTGCACTGTTTGTCGACGAGCAGACCTTGGAGGCCGCCAAGCGCCACTCCTATCAGGCGGGTGTGCTGGAAGGCAGCGAAATGGCCAAGGTGTTCGCCTGGATGCGCCCCAACGACCTGATCTGGAATTACTGGGTAAACAACTACCTGCTCGGCAATGAGCCCCCCGTGTTCGACATCCTGTTCTGGAACAACGACACCACGCGCCTGCCGGCCGCCTTTCACGGCGACCTGATCGAAATGTTCAAGAGCAACCCCCTGACCCGCCCCGAAGCCCTGGAAGTGTGCGGCACCGCGATCGACCTGAAACAGGTCAAATGCGACATCTACAGCGTTGCCGGCACCAACGACCACATCACCCCATGGCCGTCATGCTACCGCTCGGCCCATCTGTTCGGCGGCAAGATCGAATTCGTACTGTCCAATAGCGGGCATATCCAGAGCATCCTCAACCCGCCGGGCAACCCGAAGGCACGTTTCATGACCGGTGCCGACCGCCCGGGCGACCCGGTGGCCTGGCAGGAAAACGCCATCAAGCATGCAGACTCCTGGTGGTTGCACTGGCAAAGTTGGCTGGGCGAGCGTGCCGGCGCGCTGAAAAAGGCACCGACCCGCCTGGGCAATCGTGCGTATGCCGCCGGCGAAGCCTCCCCGGGCACCTACGTTCACGAGCGTTGAGTTACAGCGCCGTGGCGGCCTGCAAGGCGCCACGGTGTTTACTTCACCCAAGAGTCACGCGCATGCCGCAACCCTATATTTTCAGGACCGTCGAGCTGGACAACCAGTCCATCCGCACAGCTGTTCGCCCCGGCAAGCCGCACCTGACGCCGCTGCTGATCTTCAACGGCATCGGCGCCAACCTCGAGCTGGTGTTTCCGTTCATCGAAGCACTTGACCCGGACCTGGAAGTCATCGCCTTCGATGTGCCCGGGGTCGGCGGCTCGTCCACACCGCGCCACCCGTATCGCTTCCCTGGGCTGGCCAAGCTGACCGCGCGGATGCTCGACTACCTCGACTACGGCCAGGTCAACGTCATCGGCGTGTCCTGGGGCGGCGCCCTGGCCCAGCAGTTTGCTCACGATTACCCCGAGCGCTGCAAGAAGCTGGTGCTGGCCGCCACCGCTGCCGGCGCGGTAATGGTGCCAGGCAAGCCCAAGGTGCTGTGGATGATGGCCAGCCCCCGGCGCTACGTGCAGCCGTCGCATGTCATCCGCATTGCGCCGATGATCTATGGCGGCGGCTTCCGACGTGACCCCGACCTGGCCATGCACCACGCCGCCAAGGTGCGCTCCGGCGGCAAGCTGGGCTACTACTGGCAACTGTTCGCCGGGCTCGGCTGGACCAGCATCCACTGGCTGCACAAGATCCAGCAGCCCACCCTGGTACTGGCCGGTGACGACGACCCGCTGATCCCGCTGATCAACATGCGCCTGCTGTCCTGGCGGATTCCCAATGCCCAGCTACACATTATCGACGACGGCCATCTGTTCCTGATCACCCGTGCCGAAGCCGTCGCCCCGATCATCATGAAGTTCCTGCAGGAAGAACGTCAGCGTGCGGTCATGCATCCCCGTCCGGCCTCGGGGGGGTGAAACAGCTGCGGCCTGACAGGAAAATGGATTAGACGAGGGAGTGTTGCCATGAAAGACAAACCGGCCAAAGGATCGAAAACGCTCCCCGCCACCCGCATGAACGTGCAGAACGCCATCCTCGGCCTTCGCGGCCGCGACCTGCTTTCCACGCTACGCAACGTCGGCCGCCACGGCCTGCGCCATCCGCTGCATACCGCGCATCATCTGCTGGCGCTTGGCGGGCAGTTGGGGCGGGTGATGCTGGGGGACACGCCCTACCAGCCGAACCCGCGTGACGCACGCTTCAGTGACCCGACCTGGAGCCAGAACCCGTTCTACCGCCGCGGCCTGCAGGCCTATCTGGCCTGGCAGAAGCAGACACGCCAGTGGATCGATGAAAGCCACTTGAACGACGATGATCGAGCCCGCGCCCACTTCCTGTTCAACCTGATCAACGATGCGCTGGCGCCCAGCAACTCACTGCTCAATCCGCTGGCGGTCAAGGAGCTGTTCAATACCGGCGGCCAGAGCCTGGTGCGCGGCGTGGCCCACCTGCTCGACGACCTGCGTCACAACGATGGGCTGCCGCGTCAGGTGGACGAGCGCGCCTTTGAAGTGGGCGTTAACCTGGCCGCAACCCCTGGCGCAGTGGTATTTCGCAACGAACTGCTGGAGCTGATCCAGTACTCGCCGATGAGCGAAAAGCAGCACGCACGCCCACTGCTGGTCGTGCCGCCTCAGATCAACAAGTTCTACATCTTCGACCTCAGCGCTACCAACAGCTTCGTCCAGTACATGCTCAAAAGCGGCTTGCAGGTGTTCATGGTCAGCTGGCGCAACCCCGACCCACGCCACCGCGAATGGGGCCTTTCCAGCTACGTGCAAGCCCTGGAGGAAGCGCTCAATGCCTGCCGCAGTATCAGCGGCAACCGCGACCCCAACCTGATGGGCGCCTGTGCCGGTGGCCTGACCATGGCCGCACTGCAAGGCCACCTGCAAGCCAAGAAGCAATTGCGTCGGGTGCGCAGTGCCACGTATCTGGTCAGCTTGCTGGACAGCAAGTTCGAAAGCCCGGCCAGCCTGTTCGCCGATGAGCAGACCATCGAAGCGGCCAAGCGACGCTCTTATCAACGTGGCGTGCTGGACGGTGGCGAAGTGGCGCGGATCTTTGCCTGGATGCGGCCCAACGACCTGATCTGGAACTACTGGGTCAACAACTACCTGCTCGGCAAGACACCGCCGGCTTTCGACATCCTGTACTGGAATGCCGACAGCACGCGCCTACCCGCCGCGCTGCATGGCGACCTGCTGGAGTTTTTCAAGCTCAACCCCTTGACCTACGCGTCCGGGCTGGAGGTGTGCGGTACGCCGATCGACCTGCAGCAGGTCAATATCGACAGCTTTACCGTGGCCGGCAGCAACGACCACATCACGCCATGGGACGCGGTGTACCGTTCGGCCTTGCTGCTGGGTGGCGAGCGGCGCTTCGTGCTGGCCAACAGCGGGCATATCCAGAGCATCATCAACCCGCCAGGCAACCCCAAGGCCTACTACCTGGCCAACCCCAAGCTGAGCAGCGACCCGCGCGCCTGGTTCCACGACGCCAAGCGCAGCGAAGGCAGCTGGTGGCCGTTGTGGCTGGAGTGGATCACCGCCCGCTCCGGCCTGCTCAAGGCGCCGCGCACTGAACTGGGCAACGCCACTTACCCACCGCTAGGCCCCGCGCCAGGCACCTACGTGCTGACCCGATGAGCTGCTGACTGGATGAAAACCCGCGACCGTATCCTTGAGTGCGCCCTGCAGTTGTTCAACCAGCAGGGCGAACCCAACGTATCCACCCTGGAAATTGCCAACGAACTCGGCATCAGCCCAGGCAACCTGTACTACCACTTCCATGGCAAGGAGCCCTTGGTACTGGGCTTGTTCGAGCGTTTTGAGGAAGCGTTGATGCCGCTGCTGGACCCGCCGCTGGAGGTGCGTCTGGACGCAGAGGATTATTGGCTGTTTCTGCACTTGATCGTCGAGCGCATGGCTCAGTACCGCTTCCTTTTCCAGGACTTGTCCAACCTCACCGGGCGCCTGCCCAAGCTCGCCCGAGGCATGCGCGGCCTGATCAATGCGCTCAAACGCACGCTGGCAGCGCTGCTGGCCAGCCTCAAGAGCCAGGGGCTGGTAGAGAGTGATACCCAGGCGCTGGGGCAACTGGTGGAGCAGATCACCCTGACGCTGATGTTCTCGCTGGATTACCAGCGTGTGCTGGGGCGCGAGGGGGATGTGGGGATCGTGGTGTACCAGGTGATGATGCTGGTGGCGCCGCATCTGCAGGCCCAGGCACGGGCGGCGGCGGAGCAGCTGGCAGTGAAGTACCTGGAGGGGTAGGCCTGCTGGATATGTAGTGTTGCAGCCGACGCATTCGCGGGTAAACCCGCTCCTACAAGGTTTGGCGCATCTTGTGGGAGCGGGTTTATCCGCGAAGAAGGCGACGCGGTATCAGATCAGGGTACCGGTGCCGGTAGGTGCCGATGGCGTGCTGCTGGCCGGGGTGGCGGCAGGTGCTGGTGCCGGTGCCGGTGCAGTGGTCGCGGCAGGAGCAGCGCTGGCCGCTGGAGCGGCTGGCTTGGCGGCTGCCGGTTTGGCCGGAGCCTTCTTCACCGCAGGTTTCTTGGCCGCTGCCGGCTTCGCCGCAGGCTTGGCTGCTGCGGACTTGGCAGCAGGTTTGGCCGCTGCGGTTTTAGCAGCAGGTTTGGCCGCCGCCGTTTTCGCCGCAGGCTTGGCTGCCGCTGCCTTGGCCAGTGGCTTGGCCGCGGCCTTGCCCGCAGCCGGCTTCGTCGAAGTGCGCGAAGAAATCGGCGTAACCGAAGCACCGGTCAACTTCTCGATCTGCTTGGTCAGGCTATCCACCTGCTGGTGCAGTGCCTTGATCTCGTTGCGGCTCGGCACGCCAAGACGCGAGATGGCGCTGTTAAGGCGCTTGTCGAAGGCTTCTTCGAGTTCGCTCCACTTGCCCAGCGCACGGTCCTTCACGCCCGACACCCGCGAAGTGGTCGAAGACTTGGCAGTCTCGGCAACATCTTCAGCCGTTTTTTTCGCCTGTTTCTCGGCCTTCTCGCCATCCTTCACCAACGAGTCGAACAGCTTCGGGCCGTCCTGGTCGATCTTCGAATAGATACCCAGCCCCGCCAGCCAGATCTTGCGGGAGTATTTCTCGATCCCGCCGACCCAGGAGCTGCCTTCTTTTTCGGTGTTCTTCTTGCCAGCCATCCTGCTCTCCTTATGGTTTGTGCGCGACACGCTCAAGCAGCTCATGCAACTGTTCAAGCTTGATCGACAACGCCTCAACGTCATGTTTAGACGGAATACCCAGGCGATTCAAGGCGCGACCGACCCGTGCGTCGAAAGCTTTTTCGATCTTGTCGAGTTGAATTTCTACCTTGCCGCGTACGCGGCTCACTTCTTCACCGACTTCGTCAAGCTGGTGGTTGGCGGCATCGAGCTCTTTGTCGATGCGCTTCTTGCCGCGCGTCTCGACACTTTCACCCGCCCTGACCAGCTCCTTGAAGTAGTCAGAGCCTTCCTGACCAACGCGGGCATAGGCGCCGATACCGGCCAGCCAGATCTTGCGCGCATAGCCGCGCACCTCGCCAAGCGTGCCCAGGGATTCGTCTTTTTTCTTCACAATCACTTTGGCCATGCTGTGTACCTCATGCTCATGAGTGGTGGAAAACCGCCCACGGAGGTTGGGCTTGAACATAAGGTAGGGAAGAAAATTAGAAACCTCACCCTAAGGTCTTCGTTGTCGCATCTATATACCGCAAGCCCCTTCGCCCATAGCGCTAGCGTCGCAAGCTTCACCTCACGGACATCGACGCCATGACTGTTGTAGCAAACCCACCCAGGCTGACGTTCAAGCAAAGCGTGGCAGCCTGTTTCTCCAAACGCCCCAGCCTGCGGGACGTTTTATCAAAGGAAGCATTCCAGACTTTCAGCGACCGGTATCCATGGTTGCAACGCAACCATCCTCACATCACATCGCTCGACCCTTTCGTCATCCTGCATGCACCGGCCAGCACAGATGATCTGCCACGTCAGAGCGGGCTGCTGGACGAGCTTCTCCGGCATTTCCTGACCAAGGAACGTGTGCAACTGGGCGCCTCAGACAAGCTGAGCATCAGCCCTCCCCATGTGTTTCAAATTCAGGAGCAAGGCCAGGACAACATTCGCCAACCCGAAATCATGCCGGACCTGACGAAGCTCAGCGATGACTTCGATACCGTGCTTGGTGCGTTGATACCGGCCTTCCAGCAAGCCCAGATCGGCTTCTGGAACGGGCTCGACGAAGACAGCCAAGTCTCGCGCATGCTCTGGCTGGAGCACACCATCAAGGCTGCATTGCTCGAGAACCTCCCTCGCCAAGGCCTTGGAGATGATGAAAAAGCGGCAATGTACGCCCTGCTCGACGGGGTATTCGACAGCCTGGCTGTCGAGGCGATACAAGTCACGCTCGGAACGGATGGCGGGGCACACACCGTTACCCTACCGGATCTGTTGCTCATCACCACAAGCGGCACCCGCAGCCTGGTTCTGCAATGCAAGCCCTGCGGTTCGGTTCACCGCCATGTCGACCTGCCCAGCTTTGCCACCGCGCTGCAACGGCAGCTAGCGCAACGTTATCGCTTCGAAACGTTGTCCTGGGCACACACGCCAGTAATCGGACGCCCTTTCGCCTTCCAGGTCAGGCAACTGCTGAACGATATCCTGGACGACATCGGCCGCCTGCGTATTGGCGGCCTGACAACCGTCGACGAACTGGAGCGACAACTGCGCCAGGTGAGCGACCCGTCAGCTTACTTCTTCGACCTGCCTTCGCAGGAACGAACTGCACCCGCCGTCAGTCCGCCGCGATGGCTGCTCAATGCCAGCGCTGAGGACCGCTATGCCTATCACACTGCACTGCTCGATCTGGCGGCGAGCCAAGGTCGGTCGAAGGGCTGCACATCCCTGGGCGATGTTGAAGATATCCGTGATTACGCCGCTCGCCGCTTGCGTGAGACCCTGCAGACCAGCTACCCAGACAAGGCGGTACACGACCCGAACAAGGTGCGCATCCGCATTTCCCAGGCCATCATCGGCGCCGCTACACAAGGGCAGTCACTGTTCTTGTACTCGGTTTCCCTGACCGACCTGGCGATTTCACGCCTGCGGCTGGAGGCTGGCGAGGTGATGAGCGGGATGAACTTCGAGGACGGCTCGCCTGTGACCGACTGGCTGAGCATCGACCAGATCAGGGGCCTGATTCATCAGGTCGACATCGGCGGCCACTACCCCTCCTACCTGAAGGACCAAGTCAACACCCAGCCGCGCAGAGCCGAGCGAATCCGCCAGCATGCCAGGGAATGGCGTTACGCCCTTCGGTTCAGCACGCTGAAGGCCAAGATCGAGCGACAGCTTGGCGAAGCGGCAAGCCAGGCAATGCTCAGGTTCTGCCAGGGCATGGACAATGGCGTGGACCTTCTGCGCATCGCCCCCCTGGCGTTCCTTTGCGCGCCTGGCGCTTCGGCAAGCGATGTGGCGCACGGGATGTTCATCATCGAAATACCGGCAAGCGGCAGCTGGGTCTTGTACCGCCCATTCTATGCCGACAGGGCGTTGCAGGAATTTCCGAACCTCGAATTGCTGATGGACGCAATCCGCAGCAGGGGCGAACTGCAAGAGAGCGTACTGGCCTGGCTTGAGGATGACGCGCGTCCGACTTACCAGAACGACGGGTTCAAGCACCCGCACCTGCACCCGAACATGACCAAGCTGACGCACCTGCTCAATGTGCCGGTCGAGCTGCTGGACCGCCTTTTGCAACGCCTCAGACGCCCGGTCCAGGCCTCGTTCCAGGCCTGGACGGATGATCTGGACACCCACCTGTTCAACGCCCGCATCGAGACCATGTTATTGGCCTCAGCCAGCAACAGCGTCTCCAATGCCCAGGAAGTGCGGGCTTTGGTGAAGGAGGCTGCGTGGGCGATCTTCAATACCGTCACCCAACTTTGGCATGGCCCGATGACCACCCTGGTGTGGCTGGTGGTGGCGCTGTCGGCAGCCAAGGAAGACGTCGAGGCGCTGATCAAGCGCAGCGGTGACGACAAGATCGTCGCAGCCATAGACCTGGTCACCAACCTGGCCTTGCTCCTTGCCCACCGCCCTGCAACGCCACCTGCCAACAGCGAAGAGCCCGCCAGGCTACGTTTTTCAGGCCCTGCGCCGAAGGAAGAGACCCCGCCCCCAGCGCTCGAGCAGCCACAGGAGAAACCGTGGCAGCCCCCCGTCGAGGCGCCACGGCCCACGCTCGTGCGTGTAGATGGCTGGCATGACGGGCAGCGCCTGAGCAACCTGTCGGTACAGGAGCGCCAGTCACTGGCCCAACTGCAAGCCTCGCAGCCACTCGAGGGGCACGCGCCACTGCCAACGGGCCGTTTGCGTGGGTTGTACAATATTGCCGGCCGTTACTACGCCAAGCTGGGCGATGGCGCCTATGAGGTCATCGAGACGTGGAACGGCATGCAGATCATCGGTCCCGAGCCGAGCAGCAGCGAGTGGGTGTCCCAATGGAATGGCGCCCCGGACGGCTACCATATCGTTGGCCGTGAACGCCAAAAAGGCCCCTGGCTGACGCGCTGGAATGGCCAATGGACCGTGAATCTGAACCTCTCTGGCGGCATGCCAAGGAACAGGCAATCCATCAACGCTGAAAACCGCCAGCGGTTCGACACCTTGAGTACAACCGCCACGGCGAACCAACAAGCGCTGAACCAGATGGCGCCACTTATGGAACGCAGCCAAGTGCAACTGCAGGCTTATGACGACCTCGCGCTGGAGTACAGCCTGGCTGTCGATGCTCTGCCTGCACAGGAGCGCGCTTCACCGCCGCCAGCATTGCAACTTCAGAGGCAGGCACTCAAAGCCCAGCGCCTGCGCCACTTGCCAGAGATCAGGGCATCCGCGCTCTACCTGGAACGGCAGAGCACGCTGTTGCATGGGAACATCGAAGTGTTCAAGGAGATGGCCGAACCACGGTTCAGCAAATTCGACACCCGAGCCCCGAGCCGACGCCGATACGGCAATTGGTACGGCGCAGCCATCGAAAACGACATGCTGCTGTGCCGCCGCTTGCTGGAGCAGGTCGACCACCAGGCACTGAGCGCACAGGCCACCGGGCTGCCCCGCGTTCCAGAGACTGCCGAGCAGATACAGCAATACCTCGACTATCGCGAGCGGGTACGCGATTCCTGCCAAGCCAGCCGCCGCCTGCTTGTCGTCAGCCAGCGGCTGGACCGGATCCTGGCGGAAACACTGCAGGACCCCAAGATCGATTTTGCCAATAAAGCCACGAAACTCGCTCAGACCATCCGACGCAGAACGTATTCGACATTGGTCATTCGGGCCCAGCTGCTCAGTGACCTGGCCTACCTCGCCGTGGACAAGACCCGCCTCTCTGCGGACACGGCCGAGGATTTGCTTGCGATGCGCGCGCCGCTCAGCGGCATCGAATTCAGCAGCACGGTATGGAGCCACGACGGGCTGGCAGCCACCGAAGAGACGGCCCAGGTCAAAGCCGAACTGCTTGAGGATATCCTTCAGAAATACCGTACCGTGCTGGACCGCGCCCAATACATGAAAACGCTGGACTCGCCTGCGCTGGTCGCTGACGTACTGGACGAATACATACGCGAACTGTCCACTATTGCCCAGATCACAGAGCAGCAACTGAGCGCGACCTTGACCAACCTCGACAGCGGCATCAGCCCCCCCTCGCCAACGCCCTATCATCGGCCCGCGACGATCAGACGCCGGGTCATCCGTGTTGACCGAGGTCGACCGCTACTGGTGGAAATAGACCAAATGGGCAACCGTGCTATCCAGCGCAGTGCATTCAACCAGGAGCCTGCGGGCAGCTTCACGCAACGCGACGGGGTGTGGCATGCCGTGCCTGAGCAAGCGCGGCCGGCCCAGCATGACCGCGCACAGCTGCGCCAGCGAGCAAACCGCCTGCTGGCAGAGGTGGATGGAAAAATCGCCTTCGCCGCTCACTATGCCGATGAGCCCAACAGCCTGAGCGACTTTCTGGAATGGCCGGCCGGTGACATGCGCGAAGTTCAGCAGCAACTGACCGAGCTGAACAACCCACTGGATTCCAGCTTGGTCGACCTCCTTAGGGCAGCGGTAGACCGCATCCATCGCGAAAGGCTTCGACTGCTCACCGACGCGTATCTGAACACCCGACATCCCGACGGCAAGGCCCTTCGCTTCCTGGCTGAGCAGAACCGGATTCGGATCAGGCAAACCGTGATTCGCCGACAGTTACGTCACGCCAATGATTACCTCGACGTCTACGAGGTTCGCGATGTACAAGCGCCACAGCGGTTACTGTGGGAGGCGCATTTTCATTATCCCAGCCTCGAAGCGAGGGGGCATGACTTCGTGAAGGGCCACCTCAAATTCTGGGATGCAGGCGTAAGGGGCCGAAAGGCCATGCTCGAGCAGGCCGCAGACGCACGCGAGCGCATCGCGATCTACCGCGGCGATCTGCGCCTGGAGCAGGTGATTGGTATCATTCCTTTCCCGGCAGACGCGCCGCAGTAGCCACAGGGCGGCGCCGGCTCAGGCCAGGGCCTTGTCCAGCGCCCGCTCGATTTCACCTTTGATGGTGCCGCTCATCATCGACAGCATCATGCCCAGCTTCAATTCGACGCGGATGCTGTCGTCGCCAATGTGCACACTGCCATTGGCGCCACTGCGCGCAACGTCCACGCGGTCACCGTTCCAGGTGGCCTTGAGGTCGTACTCGCGGCTGAGCTTGTCGACCAGCGCCTCGGCCTTGGCGCGGGCGGCATCACGGCCGAGGGAGTGTTTGCGTTCGACGCTGATCTGGGTCATGCGGACGTTCCTGAAGATGTAGACATAATGCGCATTATGCCCGCCCCTGCCCACTGGCACACCCCGCCAAGACAAATCCGCCCGTTCGCCCTAGAATGGCGGTAATTTTTTCCGGTGAAGCGATATGAACGACCAGCGCAAAGGCGACCACGCCGAACCCACCACCCATTTCGGCTATCAGGACGTGCCTGAAAGCCAGAAGGCGAAGAAAGTTGCCGAAGTGTTCCACTCGGTGGCAGCCAAGTACGACCTGATGAACGACGTGCTTTCCGGCGGCATGCACCGCCTGTGGAAGCGCTTTACCATCGAGCTGTCAGGCGTGCGCAGCGGCAACCGCGTGCTGGACATCGCCGGCGGTACCGGTGACCTGGCGGCCAAGTTCTCGCGTCTTGTCGGGCCGACCGGGCAGGTGGTGCTGGCCGACATCAACGATTCGATGCTCAAGGTAGGCCGTGACCGCCTGCTTGACCGCGGCGTGGCCGGCAATATCGAGTTCGTCCAGGCCGACGCTGAAAAGCTGCCGTTCCCGGACAACCACTTCGACTGCGTGACCATCGCTTTCGGCCTGCGCAACGTCACCCACAAGGACGCCGCCATCCGTTCGATGCTGCGCGTGCTCAAGCCCGGTGGCCGCCTGTTGATCCTGGAGTTCTCCAAGCCGACCAACAAGCTGATGTCCAAGGCCTACGACGCCTACTCGTTCGCCTTCATGCCGCTGGCTGGCAAGCTGATCACCAATGACGCCGAGAGCTACCGTTATCTCGCCGAGTCGATCCGCATGCACCCTGACCAGGAAACCCTGAAGAGCATGATGGTCGAGGCCGGTTTCGACCGCGTCACCTACCACAACATGACCAGCGGCATCGTTGCCGTGCACCGGGGAATCAAACCCTGATGTTGCTGGCCGGGCTGCTCGCCAGCGTCGAACATGGCCTGAACCGCATCCTGCGCCTGGACAGCACGGCCCTGCCGCGGCTGGCCGCGCTGGAAGGCAAGGTCATCGAAATCGACTGCCGCCAACCGGCCCTGCAGCTGTTCATCCTGCCCGACGAAGAAGGCCTGATGCTCGCCGCCCATTGGCAGGGTGAGGTCGACTGCAGCCTGCGCGCCCCCGCCGGTAGCCTGGCGCAACTGGCCCTGGCCAAGGACAAGACCGCCGTGCTGCACAGCCCGCAGGTCGAGCTGCACGGCGACAGCGCCGTACTGCTCGACCTGTTTGGTGTGCTGCAGGACCTGGAACTGGACTGGGAGCACGAGTTACAACGCTGGCTTGGCCCGGTCGCCACGGCAATGCTGGCCGGCCATATCCGCCTGCGCGCTCGCTGGACTCGCCAAGGCCTGGCACGTTTCAGCCAGAACCTGTCCGAATACCTGGCCGAGGAATCCCGCACCCTGGTCGGCAAGCGCGAGGCCGAAGCCGCCTTCAGCGAACTCGATGCCTTGAAACTTGATACAGAACGCCTCGAAGCGCGCCTCAGGCGCCTGTCCCGATCCCTTGATACCAGCGATAACGCATGAAGCTGCTCGCCGTCCGACGTCTTTTTCGCATCCAGCGTGTGGTGATCCGCTACCGCCTCGATGACCTGCTGTTCGACCAACCCTTGCTGCCCTGGTGGCTGGCCAGCCTGCGCCTGTTGATGCCGTGGCGCTGGCTGCCACGCAAGCCCACCGAGCTTAGCCGTGGCGCGCGCCTGCGCCTGGCACTGCAGGACCTGGGGCCGATCTTCATCAAGTTCGGCCAGTTGCTGTCCACCCGCCGCGACCTGCTGCCCCCGGACATCGCCGACGAACTGATGCGGTTGCAGGACCGTGTCCCCCCCTTCGACCCGAAAAAAGCCGTGGCCTTGATCGAGGAACAGCTCGGTGCGAAGGTCGGCGAAGTGTTCAGCCGCTTCGACGTCGAGCCTCTGGCCTCGGCCTCGGTGGCCCAGGTGCACGCCGCACGCCTGAAAACTGGCGAAGAGGTGGTGGTCAAGGTGGTGCGTCCGGGCCTGAAACCGGTCATCGCCCAGGACCTGGCCTGGCTGTTCCTGATCGCAAAGGCCGCTGAACGTGCCTCGGCGGATGCCCGTCGCTTGCACCCGGTGGAAATCGTCGGCGACTACGAAAAAACCATCTACGACGAGCTCGACCTGCTGCGCGAGGCTGCCAACGCCAGCCAGCTGCGGCGCAACTTCGAAGGCTCCGAGCTGATGTACGTGCCCCAGGTGTACTGGGACCTGTGCCGCCCCAAGGTGCTGGTGATGGAGCGCATCTACGGCGTACCGGTGACCGACATGACCACCCTGGCCGACCAGCGCACCGACATGAAGCTGCTGGCCGAGCGCGGCGTGGAAGTGTTCTTCACCCAGGTGTTCCGCGACAGCTTCTTCCATGCCGACATGCACCCCGGCAACATCTTCGTCAGCACGGTCAAGCCGTGGAGCCCGCAGTACATTGCCATCGACTGCGGCATCGTCGGCAGCCTCACCGCCGAGGACCAGGACTACCTGGCGCGCAACCTGTTTGCCTTCTTCAAACGTGACTACCGCCGCGTGGCCCAGTTGCACATCGACTCGGGCTGGGTGCCGGCAAACACCAAGGTCAACGAGTTCGAAGCAGCGATTCGCACCGTGTGCGAGCCGATCTTCGAAAAACCGTTAAAAGATATTTCCTTCGGCCAAGTGCTGATGCGCCTGTTCCAGACCGCACGGCGCTTCAACATGGAAGTGCAGCCACAGTTGGTATTGCTGCAGAAAACCCTGCTCAACATCGAAGGCCTGGGCCGTCAGCTGTACCCCGACCTGGACCTGTGGAGCACCGCCAAACCGTACCTCGAACGCTGGATGCGCGACCGCTATAGCCCCAAGGCCGTGTTCGGCAACCTGCACAGCCAGGTCGAGCAACTGCCACACCTGGCCGGCATGACCCGCGACCTGCTCGAACGCCTGTCGCAGCCTCACCTGCACGATCCACAACTGCCGGAGCGCCGCCGCCAGGGCGACCGCTGGGCGCTGCGCCTGCTCGGCGCCGGCCTGCTCGGCGGTGGCGCAGTTTTGGCCGCAGGCGCTGCTGAAACCGCCAGCCTGGCCGCCCCGGCCGCCTGGCCCGCCTGGTTGATGCTGGCTGCGGGCCTTTACCTGATCGTGCGCCAATAGCCAGCCGCGCCTGTGGCTGGCACACTAGCGCAAAGGGCTCGGCACAGGAGCGGGCCCGCTTTGGAGTCGACGATGAAAGACTGGCTGGACGAGATCAAGTGGAACAGCGATGGCCTGGTACCGGCAATCGCTCAGGACCACAAGACCGGACGTGTGCTGATGATGGCCTGGATGAACCGTGAATCGCTGGCCCTGACCGCCGCCGAGCAGCGTGCCATCTACTGGTCGCGTTCGCGTGGCAAGCTGTGGCGTAAAGGCGAGGAATCCGGGCATGTGCAAAAACTGCATGAGCTGCGCCTGGACTGCGACGCCGACGTGATCATCCTGATGGTCGAGCAACTGGGCCATATCGCCTGCCATACCGGTCGTGAAAGCTGCTTCTACCGCGTCTATGAAGACGGCCAGTGGAAAATCGTCGACCCGGTCCTGAAGGACCCGGATGCCATCTACAACGCAGGACACTGACATGAGCGACACCCTCAACCGCCTGGCCGAAGTGCTTGAAGAACGCAAGCAAGCGGCGCCTGACAGCTCCTACGTGGCCAGCCTGTACCACAAGGGCCTGAACAAGATCCTTGAAAAGCTCGGCGAAGAGTCGGTCGAAACGATCATTGCTGCCAAGGATGCCCAGATCAGCAAGGATTACAGCGATGTCATCTACGAAACCGCCGACCTGTGGTTTCATAGCCTGGTGATGCTCAGTGCGCTGGGCCAGCATCCACAAGCCGTGCTGGATGAACTGGAACGCCGCTTCGGCTTGTCCGGGCATGATGAGAAGGCCGCACGCCAGCCATCTGCCTGACGTTCAATTGGGGGCACCGTGCAGCCCGGATAGGGCCAACACACAATTTTCAGGAGTACGAAATGGGTATCTTTGACTGGAAACACTGGATCGTCCTGCTGGTCGTCGTGGTCCTGGTGTTCGGCACCAAGAAGCTGAAGAACTTCGGCAGCGACCTAGGCGAATCGATCAAGGGCTTCCGCAAGGCCATGAACGAGGAAGAGTCCAAGCCGGCCGAGCAGACTCCGCCGCCTGCCCAGCCTGTGCCGCCGGTGCAAAACACCGCGCAGCCGCAACAAGGCCACACAATCGAAGGCCAGGCACAACCGGTCCAAGAGCCGCAGCGGAAAGACTGACCCATGTTCGGCATGAGTTTCAGCGAGCTGCTGCTCGTCGGCCTGGTCGCCCTGCTGGTGCTCGGCCCCGAGCGCCTGCCGGGTGCCGCGCGCACGGCAGGCCTGTGGATCGGCCGGCTCAAGCGCAGCTTCAACAGCATCAAGATGGAAGTGGAGCGAGAAATTGGCGCCGACGACATCCGCCGCCAGCTGCACAATGAGCACATCCTGCAGATGGAAGAGGAAGCCAAGCGCATCCTCAACCCGCTAGCGCCACCCGCACAGCCGCCAGTGACCACGGCCAGTGTGCAGCCACCTGCCGGGCTCGAAACCAGGCCGGTTGTCGAGCCAGCTGCCACCCCGGCCGCTTCTTCTGAACCGCCTCAACCGCCGCGAGCCCCATGAGCGAGAACCCGGAACACGACCAGCCAATGCCGCTGGTTTCACACCTGACCGAACTGCGCACCCGCCTGCTGCGCTGCGTTGCCGTCATTTTCCTGATCTTTGCCGGGTTGTTCTCCTTCGCCCAGCAGATCTACACACTGGTTTCCGCGCCACTGCGCGAGCACTTGCCGGCCGATGCAACGATGATCGCCACCGATGTGGCCTCGCCGTTCCTCACGCCGTTCAAGCTGACCATGATCGTCTCGCTGTTCCTGGCCATCCCGTTCATCCTCCAGCAGATCTGGGGCTTTATCGCGCCAGGGCTATACCGCCATGAAAAGCGCATCGCCATTCCACTGTTGGTGTCGAGCATCTTCCTGTTCTATGCCGGCATGGCCTTCGCCTATTTTCTGGTATTCCCGCTGATCTTCGGTTTCTTCGCCAGCGCCACGCCAGAAGGCGTTTCGATGATGACCGACATCGCAAGCTATCTCGACTTCGTGATGACGCTGTTCTTCGCCTTTGGCGTGGCCTTCGAAATCCCGGTGGCAGTGGTGCTGCTGGTGTGGATCGGCGTCGTCGACGTGAAGTACCTGAAAAAGGCCCGCCCCTATGTGATCATCGGTTGCTTCGTGGTCGGCATGGTCCTCACCCCACCGGACATCTTCTCCCAGACCCTGCTGGCCGTGCCCATGTGGCTGCTGTTCGAGATCGGTGTGCTGTGCGGCAGCCTGATCCGCAAGCGCAGCGCCCACGACGAAACCGCCGACGACCATAACGACCAGCCACCTGCGACCCAACCGTGAACCTGTTGCTTCTTGAAGAGACCGACTTCGTTTCGGCCAACCGCGTCGTTCTTGCTGATCGGCGCTTCACCCATATGCAGGAAATCCACCGCGTGGTGGTGGGCGATAACCTGCGCGTGGGCCGTATCAATGGCCTGATGGGCAAGGCCACGGTGCTGCGCCTGGAAAAACACGAAGCCGAGCTGGCAGTGACCTTCGACCGGCAGCCACCGGCCAAGCTGCCGCTGACCCTGGTGCTGGCGGTACCTCGGCCGAAAATGCTGCGACGGCTGTTCCAGACCGTGGCCACACTGGGTGTACCGCGGCTGATCCTGCTGAACAGCTACAAGGTCGAGAAAAGCTTCTGGCAAACGCCCTTCCTGCAGCCCGACACCATTCGCGAGAACCTGATCCTGGGCCTGGAACAGGCGCGCGACACCGTGCTGCCCGAGGTGATCATCGAAAAGCGCTTCAAGCCTTTTGTCGAAGACCGCCTGCCCACCATCGCCGCCGGCACCCTGGGCCTGGTTGGCCACCCCGGCCCTTACCCAGCCTGTCCGCGCGCCGTAGAACAAGCCGTTACCCTGGCCATCGGCCCCGAGGGCGGCTGGATCCCCTACGAGATCGACCTGCTGGGCAAGGCAGGCCTGGCGCCGGTGCAGCTGGGTGATCGCATCTTGCGGGTGGAGACCGCCGTCACCGCACTGCTTTCGCGTATTTTCTGACACAAACACCCCTTTTTTGCCCATCAAGTTTCCCTCTCCCGGGCCGATGGCCTTGGCAACAAAACAATTATTTGTGCTGCCAAGCCGCCGGGGAGTCGAACATGTATCAATGGTTAGCCCAATCGCTGGGCAATGTGAGCGTCAATCGCAAACTGGGGCTGGGTTTCGGCCTGGTGCTGCTGTTGACCTTGGCTATTACCCTGGTCGGCTGGCACGGCATGGACAGCATCATCGACCGTGGCGACAAACTGGGAAACATTTCTGTCGTCCAGCAATACACCCAGGAGCTGCGCATCGCCCGCCAGCTCTACGATCGCCGCCGCGACGACGCTTCGCTGGCAGAGCTGGAAAAAGCCCTGGGCAACCTCGACCGCCAGGTGCAACTGATGCTTGGCCAGATCGAGCAACCCGCCGACCGCCAGCGCCTCGAACAGCAGCGCGAGGCAGTGCGCGTCTACCAGCAGGCATTCAACGAGCTGAAGCAGGCCGACCAACGCCGCGAAGCCAGCCGTGATGTACTGGGTAGCAGCGCCGATAAAGTAGTGGAGTTGATTGGCCGCGTACAGCGCAGCCTGCTGCAGGGTGCAGACATCAATCAGTACCAGCACGCGGTGGACGTCAGCGCCCTGCTGCAACAAGCGCGTTTCCAGGTGCGTGGCTACACCTACAGCGGCAATGCCGACTTCCAGCAAACGGCACTGAAAGCCATCGACCAGGCCTTGGCCGAGCTGCGCGCACTGCCGGCCAAAGTGCCAGCCGAACATGCTGCCAGCCTGGATGATGCCGCCACGGCCATGGGCGGCTACCGCGATGCCGTGACCCAGTTCGGTGATGCCCAGCGTGCCAGTGAACAAGCGCTGCAAAGCATGGCTGAACAAGGCACGGTATTACTGCAGGCCAGCCAGACGATGACCACCTCGCAAACCGAGGTGCGTAATGCTGCTGCCGCGCAGGCCAAAACACTGCTCACAGTCGCCACCGTGCTGGCACTGGCCCTTGGCCTGCTGGCCGCCTGGACCATTACCCGGCAGATCATCATCCCTCTGCGCCAGACCCTGCACGCCGCAGAACGTGTGGCCAGCGGAGACCTGACCCAAAGCCTGCAGGTGCAACGCCGCGACGAACTGGGCCAATTGCAAGCCAGTATGCATCGTATGACCCAAGGCTTGCGTGAACTGATCGGCGGCATTGGCGACGGCGTCACGCAGATCGCCAGCGCTGCCGAGGAGCTGTCGGCGGTGACAGAACAGACCAGCGCCGGAGTCAACAACCAGAAGGTCGAAACCGACCAGGTAGCGACGGCCATGAACCAGATGACAGCCACCGTGCACGATGTGGCACGCAATGCCGAACAGGCTTCTGAAGCCGCCTTGATGGCCGACCAGCAGGCCCGCGAGGGCGATCGCGTGGTGGGCGAGGCGGTGGCACAGATCGAGCGCCTGGCAAGCGAAGTGGTCAATTCCAGCGAAGCGATGAACCTGCTCAAGACCGAAAGCGACAAGATCGGTAGCGTACTCGACGTGATCAAATCGGTGGCCCAGCAAACCAACCTGTTGGCCCTCAACGCGGCCATCGAAGCGGCACGCGCCGGTGAAGCCGGGCGTGGCTTTGCTGTGGTTGCCGACGAAGTGCGCAGCTTGGCTCAACGCACACAGCAATCGACCGAAGAGATCGAGGAGTTGATTGCCGGCCTGCAAAGCGGCACCCAACGGGTGGCCAGCGTGATGGACAATAGCCGCCAACTGACCGACAGCAGCGTCGAGCTGACCCGCCGCGCCGGCAGCTCGCTGGAAACCATCACCCGCACGGTGTCGTCGATTCAGGCGATGAACCAGCAGATTGCCACGGCGGCCGAGGAACAGACGGCCGTGGCCGAGGAGATCAACCGCAGCGTGATGAATGTGCGGGATATTTCCGACCAGACCTCCGCGGCGAGTGAGGAGACCGCCAGCTCCAGCGTGGAACTGGCGCGGTTGGGGACCCATTTGCAAGGGTTGGTTGGGCGGTTCAGGCTGTGATCTGAACTAGCGGTCACCCGGTCGGGCCTCTTCGCGGGTAAACCCGCTCCTGCACACATGTGCACAGGCCGTCGTAGGAGCGGGTTTACCCGCGAATGGGCCGG
>NZ_JBICII010000041.1:0-12497 GCF_043101865.1 Pseudomonas sp. zjy_15 | reverse complement strand
ACTTCCAGGGCCCACTGAACACCCGGAAGTAAAAAAGAAAGCGACCTTAGGGTCGCTTTTTTTATTTCTGCTTCATGCAATCGTCTCCGCCCCTCTGCAACAAGGGGCTAGCTGCGGCACTCTTCTTCCCGCAGCGTCAGCACCTCAAACCCGTCCTCGGTCACCGCCACGGTATGCTCCCACTGCGCCGACAGGCTGTGGTCACGGGTAATCACCGTCCAGCCATCCTTCAGCGTGCGCGTCCCACGCCCACCCTGGTTGATCATCGGCTCGATGGTAAACACCATGCCCGGCTTCAGCTTCATGCCCATACCACGTTGGCCAATGTGCAGCACCTCTGGCGCTTCATGCATCTGCTGGCCAATACCGTGCCCGCAATACTCGCGCACCACGCTGTAACCCGCCGCCTCGGCATGGGCTTGCACGGCATGGCCGATATCGCCCAGCGTGGCTCCGGGGCGCACCTGCTCGATGCCTTTCCACAGCGCGTCATAGGTAGTGTCGACCAATCGCCGGGCTTCTTCGCTGATCTTGCCGATGCCATACATCTTCGACGAATCGGCAATGTAGCCGCCCTGTTCCAGAGTGATGTCGACGTTGATGATCGCGCCTTCCTTGAGCACCTCATCGACCTTGGGGATGCCGTGGCATACCACGTGGTCCACCGACGTATTGAGCGAGTAAGGGAAACCGTACTGGCCTTTGCTTGCCGGCCGTGCCTTGAGCGTATCGACGATGAACGCCTCAGCGCGGTCGTTGATCTGCATCGTGGTCACACCGGGGCGGATGAAGCTGTCGAGTTCGGCGAACACCTGGGCCAGTAACTGGCCGGCGCGGCGCATCAGGTCGAGTTGGGCGGGGGTCTTGAGGATCACCTGGGACATGGGGGGAGGGCAGTTGCTCATGCTGGAAATTGCCCCAGCATAGCGCCAGCGGGTACCGGCTTGCCACCGCATGGTGCGTAACCTGTGCAGGCCTCTTCGCGGGCGCGCCCGCTCCCACAGGTACGGCGCCGCCCTCAGGCCTTGCGATATCCCTGTGGGAGCGGGCATGCCCGCGAAAGGGCCGGTATAGCTGGCCCATAAATTGCTGATCTACCCTCATCCCGGGCTGTCAACGTCGACAGCCCTCACCACTTCACGACAAAGGCGCCGTGTTGTCCCGCTTGCATCAGCATGCCGGGGCAGCCGGCGCCTTTTTGCGTTTTCCACAGGAGCCCGCCCATGGCCAACAGCGAAGTACGCAGCGTCTGCCCCTACTGCGGCGTTGGCTGCGGCATCGTCATGAGCGTTGCCGATGGCAAGGTTGGCAAGATCAGTGGCGACAAGCTGCACCCGAGCAACTTTGGCCGCCTATGCACCAAAGGCCTCACCGCCCACCTGCCACTGAGTGCCAGCGGGCGCATGGCCGACGCCTACCTGCGCCAGCAACGCAGCCAGCCGCCGGTGCGCACCAGCATGGACCAGGCCATCGCCGCCACCGCCGAGCGTCTGCGCGCCATCATCGACCAGCACGGCCCGGATGCCGTGGCGCTGTACGTGTCCGGGCAAATGTCGCTGGAGGCCCAGTACCTGGCCAACAAGCTGGCCAAGGGCTTTATCCGTACGCGCCACATCGAGTCCAACTCGCGCCTGTGCATGGCCAGCGCCAGCAGTGGCTACAAGCTTTCGCTTGGCGCCGATGGCCCACCTGGCAGTTACCAGGACTTCGAGCACGCCGACGTATTTCTGGTGATCGGCGCCAACATGGCCGACTGCCACCCGATCCTGTTCCTGCGCCTGCTTGACCGGGTCAAGGCCGGCGCCAGGCTGATCGTCGTCGACCCGCGGCGCAGCGCCACCGCCGACAAGGCCGACCTGTTTCTGCAGGTGCGCCCCGGCAGTGACATGGCCTTGCTCAACGGCCTTTTGCACCTGCTGCATCGCAACGGTCACACCAACCCCGATTTCATCGCCCGCCACACTGAAGGCTGGGACGAACTGCCGACCTTCCTCGACGACTACACGCCCGAGCGCGTAGCCGCCATCACCGGCCTGGCCGAGGCCGATATCATCAAGGCCGCCGAATGGATCGGCAGCGCCAACAACTGGATGAGCTGCTGGACCATGGGCTTGAACCAGAGCATTCATGGCACCTGGCACAGCAACGCCATCTGTAACCTGCACTTGGCCACGGGTGCCATCTGCCGCCCCGGTAGCGGCCCGTTCTCGCTGACCGGCCAGCCCAATGCCATGGGCGGCCGCGACATGGGCTACATGGGCCCCGGCTTGCCAGGCCAGCGCTCAGCGTTGGTGGAAGATGACCGCGCGTTCGTCGAACGACAGTGGCAACTGCCACCCGGCAGCCTGCGCAGCGAGGGCGGCGAGGGTACGGTGGCCCTGTTCGGGCAGATGAAAACCGGTGAAGTGAAAGCCTGCTGGGTCATCTGCAGCAACCCGGTGGCCAGTGTCGCCAACCGCCAGCAAGTGATCGACGGCCTGCGCAAGGCCGAACTGGTCATTACCCAGGACGCCTTCCTCGACACCGAAACCAATCGCCACGCCGACATCCTGCTGCCGGCCGCGCTGTGGGCCGAAGGCGAGGGCGTGATGATCAACAGCGAGCGCAACCTGACCCTGATGCCCCGCGCTGTCGAGCCGCCCGGGCAAAGTTTGCCGGACTGGCAGATCATTGCCCGCGTGGCGTGTGCCATGGGCTATGCCGACGCCTTCGACTACCCCAATGCCGAAGCGGTGTATGAGGAAATACGCCGCTTCCACAACCCCTCAACCGGTTATGACCTGCGCGGTATCGGCTATGCCGAATTGCGTACGCAGCCGCGCCAGTGGCCCTGTGCGCCGGGCAGCCAACAGCAGCGCAGCCCGCTGCGCTACCTCAACGACGGCAGCAGCCAGGCGCTACTGCTCGATGCCCGGGGAGGGCGGCCGGCACTCGCCTTTCCCACCGCCAGTGGCAAGGCGCGTTTCTTCGCCCGGCCCTGGTTGCCGGCAGCGGAATTGCCGGACGATGACTACCCCATGGTGCTGAACACTGGCCGTGTGCAGCACCAATGGCACACGTTGACCAAGACCGGCAAGGTGCCGGCACTGAACAAGCTGGAGCCCGGCCCCTACCTTGAGATTCACCCCGAGGATGCTGCCCGGCTGGGTGTTGCTGAAAAGGACCAGGTGGCCGTTCGTTCGCGCCGGGGTCAAGCCGTGCTGCCGGCACGCATCAGTGACCGGGTCATGCCGGGCAACTGCTTTGCGCCGTTTCACTGGAATGACCTGATCGGCGAGCACTTGGCGATCAACGCCGCGACCTGCGATGCGGTCGACCCGCTGTCGCTGCAGCCTGCCTTCAAGCACTGCGCCGTAGCCCTGGAGCGGGTCGCAGGTGAGCGCATCGACGCCCTTGATCTGAACACTGCCACTGTAGAGCCTGTCCGCATGCCGACCGCCACCCTGTCTCGTCTGCTTGGCCTGCACACCCTGCCGGTTCCGGTGCTGGCCGAAGCAGAGCGCCATTACCTGCAAGGTTTCCTGCTGGGCCTGGAGCAGGCCCGCGCCGAGGGCGTACCCCGGCTGCCGGCCAGTGCACCGTTGGCTGCCAGTCGTCGTTTGTTTGTCGACGGTTTGCTGGCCGGGCTGTTCGCCCAGCCTGCAACTGCGCCCAGTGCGGCACGGACCGCGCCATGGCATCAGGTGCTGTGGGCCTCGCAGACCGGCAATGGTGAGCAGTTGGCCGAACGCTGTGCCGCGCGCCTGCGCGGTGCCGGTCTGAACGTGCAACTCAGTTGCCTGGAGGCGGTCAGCCCAAGCCAGTTGCAGGGCGCTGCCAGTGTGGTGTTGATCGCCAGCACCTTTGGCGATGGCGACGCGCCCGACAGCGGCGCGGCCTTCTGGCAGGCCTTGCAGGGCGAGGAGGGCACCCACTGTGACGGGCTGCCCTATGCCGTACTGGCCCTGGGCGACTCCAGTTACGACCAGTTCTGCGGTTTTGGCCGCAAGCTCGACCAGCGCCTGGCCGAGCTGGGAGGGCGGCGCCTACTGCAACGGGTGGACTGCGAGCCAGACTTCGACGAAGCCTTTGCCGGCTGGCTCGAAGCACTATTGCCTGCACTGGGCAGTGCTGCGGCGCCACCACCGGTGAGTGAGCCTGCACCCTTGGCGGCCTATAACAAGCAGCAACCCTGGATGGCCACTGTGCTGGAAAACCGCCTGCTCAATGGCCCCGGCGCCAGCAAGGAAACCCGTCAGCTGGTCTTCGACTTGGGCAGCAGCGGCTTCAGTTATGCTGCCGGCGATGCCCTGGGCGTATGGCCGCGCAACTGCCCGGCCCTGGTAGAAGAGCTGCTGACGCTGATGCAGCTCGATGGCGAGGCGATGGTCGAGCTTGAAGGTCATTGCGCCATGCCATTGGCCGAAGCCCTGCAAACACACCTGGAAATTGCCAAGGTCACTGCGCAGCAACTGCAGGCACTTGCCAGCAATGCGCCTGACCTGCAGCGCTTGCTGCAGCCTGAATGCAAGGCCGAGCTGCAAGATTGGCTGTGGGGCCGGCAACTGGTCGATGTGCTGCGCGCCTTCCCCCAGCAGTTGTCGCTGGCCAGCTGGCTGGAACTGCTCAAGCCATTGCAGCCGCGGCTCTATTCGATCAGCTCCAGCCCGCTGGCGCACCCAGGTCAGGTGCATCTGACGGTATCGACGGTGCGTTATGGCGAACGCAAAGGCGTGTGTTCAAGCTTTCTTGCCGACCGTGCGCAGGTGCAGAAGGTGGCGATCTTCCCGCAGGTGTCGAAGCACTTTCGCTTGCCCGAGGACGACAACGTGCCGGTGATCATGGTGGGCCCTGGTACCGGCATTGCACCGTTCCGGGCGTTCCTCGAGGAGCGAGAGGCACGGGGGGCAAAAGGCGACAACTGGCTGTTCTTCGGCGAGCAGTACGCAGCGACCGATTTCTATTACCAGGAGCAGTTGCAGGCCTGGCAAGCAGCGGGGCACCTGCGGCTGGACACAGCGTTCTCGCGGGACCAGGCCGAGAAGATTTATGTGCAACAGCGCATGCTCGAGCAGGGTGCGCAGCTGTGGCAGTGGCTGCAGGCGGGGGCGTATTTCTATGTCTGTGGCGATGCCCAGCGCATGGCCAAGGATGTGGATGCGGCGTTGCGGGTGATCGTCGCCGAGCATGGCCGGATGGGTGTAGCGGCGGCTGCGGCTTATGTCGAAGGCTTGAGCAAGGCCAAGCGTTATCGGCGCGATGTGTACTGAAGTGCTCCAAGATGGGGTGTTGTGCACCTTGAATGTGCATTGGCTGGGCGGGCCCAGCGCAAGTGTAGGAGCGGGTTTACCCGCGAAGAGGCCGACACAGGCAACCCAGGCAAGCCACGCATCCCAGACAACCCGATTGGCACGCTCCCTGCTTAGCCTCGGATACAACAAAGCCCACTGATCAACGGCGATCAACCCGGGCCCCCTACCGTGATGAATACAGGCAAAGGCGCCTGGAGCTTCGGCTCCAGGCGCTTTTTTTTTGATCGAGGATCGGCTTATGAAGGCAACAGCGAGCAGCGGGCAACGAGAGCGACTGGTCATCGTCGGCAACGGCATGGTCGGCCACCATTGCGTCGAACAACTGGTCAGTCGCGGCGCCCTGCAGCGCTTCGAGCTGCGGGTATTCGGCGAAGAGCGCCAACGCGCGTATGACCGCGTGCACCTGTCCGAATACTTCGGCGGCAGCTGTGCCGAAACCCTGGCCCTGTGTGAGCACGATTTCTATGACGCCAATGGCGTGCACCTGCACCTGGGTGAGGCCGTGCTGGAGATCGACCGCGAGCGCCGCGAAGTCGTCACTGCCGAAGGTCGTTACGGCTACGACCAACTGGTGCTGGCCACCGGCTCCTATCCCTTCGTGCCGCCGATCGAAGGCTCCAGCGGCAATGCCCGCCTGGTCTACCGGACCCTGGATGACCTTGATGGTATTCGTGCTGCCGCAGCCGGTGCCCGCCGAGGGGTGGTGGTCGGCGGTGGCCTGCTTGGCCTTGAAGCGGCCAACGCCCTCAAGTCGCTGGGGCTGGAAGCCCACGTGGTGGAATTCGCCCCACGGCTGATGCCGGTACAGCTGGACGGCGAGGGCGGTGCCGCGTTGAAGGCGCAGATCGAAGCGCTGGGTGTGGGGGTGCACCTGTCGCGCGCCACCCAGTCGGTCAGTGCTGGTGAAACCTACCGCTACCGCATGAACTTCGACGGTGGTGAGCACCTGGAAACCGACCTGATTGTGTTCTCCGCCGGTATCCGCCCCCAGGATGCACTGGGCCGGGGCTGCGGCCTGGACATCGCCGCACGCGGTGGCGTGGTCATCGATAACCACTGCCGCAGCAGCGACCCACGCATCTTCGCCATCGGCGAGTGCGCCTCGTGGAACGGCAGCGTGTTCGGCCTGGTCGCCCCGGGCTACAGCATGGCGCGCAACCTGGCCGGGCTGTTGATGGGCGAGGCGGCGGTGGCGTTTACCGGCGCCGACATGTCGACCAAGCTCAAGCTGCTGGGGGTGGATGTCGGATCGATCGGCGATGCCCACGGTGCCACGCCGGGCGCGCGCAGTTATCGCTTCATCGATGAAGCCAACAGCGCTTACCGCCGTTTGGTGGTGGATGCCAGCGGCAAGCACGTGCTCGGCGCGGTGCTGGTCGGCGACAACAGCTATTACGACACCCTGTTGCAGTACGCCCAGAACGGCATCGCCCTGCCGGCCGACCCGGCAGCGCTGATCTTGCCGCAAGGCGATGGTGCGCCGGCCCTGGGCGCCGATGCGCTGCCCGACAGTGCGACCATCTGCTCCTGCCACAACGTCAGCAAGGGGGCGGTGTGCGCCGCGATCGACAGCGGCTGCAGCGACCTCGCTGCGGTCAAGGGCTGCACCAAGGCCGCGACCGGCTGCGGTGGTTGCGCGGCCCTGCTCAAGCAAGTCTTCGAGCACGAGCTGACGGCCCGCGGTGTGGCGGTGGACAAGAGCCTGTGCGAGCACTTTGCCTACACCCGGCAGGAGTTGTACGGGTTGGTGCGGGTGGAGGGTATCCGCACCTTCAGCGAACTGCTCGAGCGCCATGGCAAGGGCCATCTGGGGTGTGACATCTGCAAGCCGGCGGTGGGCAACATTCTCGCCTCGTGCTGGAACCAGCCGATCATGGACCCGGTGCTGGTGCCGCTGCAGGACACCAACGACACCTTCATGGCCAACATGCAGAAAAACGGCACCTATTCGGTGGTGCCGCGCATTCCCGGCGGTGAAATCACCCCCGACAAGCTCATTGTCATCGGCCAGGTGGCCAAGAAATACGACCTTTACACCAAGATCACCGGTGGCCAGCGCATCGACCTGTTTGGCGCCCAGTTGCACGAGCTGCCGCTGATCTGGGGCGAACTGATCGAGGCCGGTTTCGAAACCGGCCACGCCTACGGCAAGTCGACCCGCACGGTGAAGTCGTGCGTGGGCAGTACCTGGTGCCGTTATGGCGTGCAGGACAGTGTCGCCATGGCCCTGCGCCTGGAAGATCGCTACAAGGGCCTGCGCAGCCCCCACAAGCTCAAGTTCGCGGTATCGGGTTGCACCCGTGAATGCGCCGAGGCGCAGAGCAAGGACATCGGCGTTATCGCCACCGACAAGGGCTGGAACCTGTACGTATGCGGCAACGGCGGCATGCGCCCGCGGCATGCCGAGCTGTTCGCCACCGACCTGGACGACGAAACCCTGGTACGCCTGATCGACCGCGTGCTGATGTTCTACATCCGCACGGCCGACAAGCTGCAGCGCACCTCGGTGTGGCGTGAAAACCTGGAGGGCGGGCTGGACTACCTGAAGCAGGTGATCATCGACGACAACCTGGGCCTGGCCAGCGAGCTGGAAGCACAGATGCAGCATGTGGTCGACCAGTATGAATGCGAATGGGCCAATGCCCTCAACGACCCGGAGAAGCTCAAGCGCTTCCGCACCTTCGTCAACGACCGACGCGCCGACCCGGACGTGCACTTCGTGCGCGAACGCGAGCAACGCCGGCCCGCTGCACCACTGCACCTGATCCCAACTGTCGAGGAGGCTGTCTGATGAACCTGGCCAATGCTGCTGTGAACACGCAGGAAAACTGGCAGACGGTGTGCCAGGCACAAGACCTGGTGGCCGACTCCGGGGTCGTGGTTTGGGTCGATGGGGCCCAGGTGGCGTTGTTCTACCTGCCGGGGCAGGCGCAGCCGCTGTACGCGGTGGAAAACCGCGACCCGCGCTCCGGCGCCAACATCATCGGCCGCGGGCTGGTGGGTAGCGTGCAAGGTGAGTTGGTGGTGGCAGCGCCGCTCTACAAGCAGCACTTCAGCCTGCTGAGCGGGGAGTGCCTGGAGGATAGCGCGCAGCGGTTGCGGGTATGGCCGGTACGGATGAAGGGTGAGGCGGTGGAGCTGGCTTTGGCCTGACAACCCTTTGCTGCCTGTGCCGGCCTCTTCGCGGGCAAGCCCGCTCCCACAGAGTCTGCACCGCCTTCAAATACGGCGCTGCACCTGTGGGGCCATCGGCAGGGGAACTGCTCAATGGCAGCCCCCCCGGTGGGCGAACTGGCGCGGCTTTGTTGAATTGCCGAAGAAGCCTGCTTTTCTCGGTATTTCCGCCAGATCCTCGGACTGCCGCTCGGGTCATCCCGCCGCCAGCAGCGCGACCCGGATACGCCGCAGGTAGCGATGCGGTAAGCTTGCTGCCATGAACCTCGACACCCGCATCAAATACCGCCACCTGCTGTGCTTCCTGGAGATTGCCCGGCAGGGCAGCCTGGCCAGGGCGGCCGATATCCTGTCGATCAGCCAGCCGGCGATTTCCAAGACCCTCAAGGAGCTTGAGGACCTGCTCGAGGCGCGCCTGTTCGAGCGCAGCCGGCAGGGTGTCGAGCTGACCCCGGCTGGCACCCGCTTCATGCGTTACGCCGGGCCCAGTGTGCAGGCACTGCGCGATGGTGTCAGCAGCTTGCGTGGCGAGGCGAGGGCGCCGTCGCAGGTGCGCATCGGCGTGCTGTCCACGGTCGAAGGCCTGCTCATGCCCGAGGTGCTGTGCCGCCTGCATCAGCGCCATGAAGCGCTGGTGATCAGCGTGGTCACCGGGGTCAGCGCGCAGTTGCTTGGCCAGCTTCACCTGGGGGAGCTGGAACTGGTGGTGGGGCGCATGACCGACAGTCCGCAAATCCAGGGGTTGTCGTTCGAGCACCTGTACAGCGAGTCGATGAGCCTGGTGGTGCGCCCGGGTCACCCGCTGCTGGCCAGTACGCCCGTGGAGCGAGGGCAGGTGGGGCGTTACCCGCTGGTGCTGCCGCCGGCCGGCACCACCATCCGCCAGCACGCCGACAGCCTGTTCGTGCAATGCGGCATCCAGATGCCGGCGCAGCGCCTGGAAACCCTGTCGCTGGCCCTGAGCCGGCGCTACCTGCTGGGCAGCGATGGCCTCTGGGTGGCGCCGCGTGATGCTGTGCTGCTCGACCTGCGCCGTGGCGAACTGGTCGAGCTTGACCTGGGTGTGCGTGAGCCGGGAGGGTCGGTGGGGATTTGCCGCAATGCCGCCTTGCCGTTGAGTTTGCCGGGGCAGTGGGTGGGTGAGGTGCTGCGGGAGGTGGCAGGGGAATATCGAGAGGGTCGGTATCCCTGAGGTTCCGGGGGGCTGCCTGGCCTGATGTTTCCCTCCTCAGAACCCGCAGAAATAAAAGGCCACAAAAAATCGGCAAACCAGGCACAAAGGGTCAATACTGGCCAATGGCTGTAAAGCTTCGATGAAGAAGCTTTTAACGACTGAACTTCCTTACGAAAACCCGCTCCTATGCCGGTAGCCATTGGTCATGGCCGCCTGATAAGCTCGCGGCTTTACCCTGATTGCCCTCATGGCGCATGAACAAGGAAATAGCATGAAACAGCATCGTTTGGCGGCTGCGGTTGCCCTGGTAGGCCTGGTACTGGCTGGCTGCGATCAACAAGCCAGCAGCCCCGAGCTGAAGACTCCGGCGCAGAAAGCCTCCTACGGTATCGGCCTGAACATGGGCAAGAGCCTGGCTCAGGAAGGCATGGAAGACCTTGATTCGAAAGCAGTCGCCCTCGGCATCGAAGACGCCGTTAGCAAGAAAGAACAACGCATCAAGGACGAAGAGCTGGTAGAGGCCTTCACCGCATTGCAGAAACGCGCCGAGGAGCGCCTGGCCAAGGCCAGCGAAGAAGCCGCCTCCGCCGGCAAGAAGTTCCTCGAAGAAAACGCCAAGAAGCCAGGCGTGGTCACCACTGCCTCGGGCCTGCAGTATGAAGTGGTCAAGAAGGCCGACGGCCCGCAGCCAAAGCCGACAGACGTGGTCACTGTCCACTACGAAGGCAAGCTGATCGATGGCAAGGTATTCGACAGCTCCGTCGAGCGTGGCAGACCGATCGACCTGCCGGTCAGCGGCGTGATCCCAGGTTGGGTCGAAGGCTTGCAACTGATGCACGTCGGCGAGAAGTACAAGTTGTTCATCCCGGCTGAACTGGCTTATGGCGCGCAAAGCCCAAGCCCGCTGATCCCGGCCAACTCGGTACTGGTGTTCGACCTGGAACTGATCGCCATCAAGGACCCGGCCCAGTTGCAAGGCGCCGAGCCGCAAGCAGAAGCGCCTGAAGAAGCACCTGCCAAGTAACATTGGCTGGTTGTCGAAAACGCCCCACATTGATGGGGCGTTTTCGTTTGTGCCGATTGGACGAACCTGCGACAGCTGATACTGTCCGAGGAAATGCAACGTGAAGAAGTAGGATGTTTCTGATGCAAATCGTTTGCGGCGTAGGTAGTCATGGCGTGAAACGACTGTGTAAAAAACGCCCGATCTGACCCGGCCCCTTGCCAGGCAGGCACCTGAGGTCGGAAACATCGCCCTGTTCACAAGGTTATCCACAATAAATGTGGATAACCTTTTCCTCTCGGAGGCTCCATGAGCGCACCCTGGAATTTTGCTCGTTTCCTGCCTTTGGCCGAGCGCCTGCTCAGCCGCGGGCGGTTGCCGGCCTTGCTGTTCGCGGTGGCGCGCAAAGGCCCGCGCCTGGGGCAACTGCGTGAAGATGTGAAGCTGCTGCAGTCGCTGTGCCTGGCCTGGTGGAGGGGTGAGTACCGCGCCATCAGCCCCAAGGCGCTGGTCACTGTCGTGGCTGGTCTGCTGTATTTCGTCAGCCCCATCGATGCTATCCCGGACTGGTTGCTGGGGGTGGGTTTCCTCGATGACATCGCGGTGCTGGGCTGGGTGCTGAAAACCGTGGCCGACGAGTTGGCGCGTTTCAAGGCCTGGCGCGATAACCAGGCACCCGAACGGCTGCGCGCGGTCGAGCGCCTGCCGGCTACCCCGGAAGCACTGCGGCTGGAGCGCAACAGCTAATCAAACTGGCCTGAATATCACCTCAACTGCACAGACCTCGGAGTTGGTAATATAATTGGCATAAGGGTTATGCCTACGGATTACATGCTGTAATCCTTTTTAAAGGGGTTTGTAATGGGTATTCAGGTCATCAGCCGGGACGGTCAACCCGAGTACGCCGTCGTTCCCTGGGAGCAATACCAGGCGTTGCTCAAGGCTGCAGGGCAGGCACCTGCCGAGGCGGTTTCCGGTGAGGCGCAGGGCGTTGTTGCCAGTGCCCCCCTGCCAGCCTTCAACGAAGTCGCCCAGATTCGCCAGGCCAAGGGCATTGCCCCTGAGCAACTGGCGCGCAATGTCGGGGTGAGCCCGGCGTATCTGGCCATGATCGAATCGGGTGAGCGCCAGCCAGATGCTGCCATCCGCCGCGCCCTGGCCTGGCATCTGGGGGTGGCTGGCTGGAGCGAGCCATCATGAGCCAGGTCAGGATCAGCCGTCAGCACTGGGATAACCTGCTGGGTGAGCTTGACCTGGCCCGTCGTCAACGTCACCTGTTGACATACCGCGCACTGATCGAGCGCTTGCAGTTGCCCAGCCCGGCCATGCAGACGCTGACTGCCGCGCTGGAATACCTGGCGGTGCTGGATGCCCGTGCCGAGCAGCCATTACGCAGTTCGCTGGTGATCAGCCAAGGCGCCAGCCGTTTGCCGCGTACTGGCTTCTTTGAGTGTGTCGAGCGCCTGGGGCGGTTTACCGGGCCGGTCGATGGCATGGAGGCCGCCTCGTGGCATGCCTCTGAGGTGGTTCGGGTGTTCGAGTACAGCTATCCCGAAACGGCCTGAAGCGTTACCCATTCCAGCCTATTCGCTACAGGTGGTGACCCTGAGCGAGAGGGCCGGGCCTGCTGGCCAATTTCCATCCGCCGTTCACCGTTGCCGCCGCTACCGTATTCGCGGGTAAACCCGCTCCTACGCAGATCGGTGGTGGAGACGCATCTGGGGTCGGACTCAGGCCGTCGTGTAGGAGCGGGTTCACCCGCGAAGAGGCCGGCCCTGCTGGCCAATATCCACCCACCGTTCACCGTTGCCGCCGCCACCGTATTCGCGGGTAAACCCGCTCCTACGCAGATCGG
>NZ_JBICII010000040.1:0-25736 GCF_043101865.1 Pseudomonas sp. zjy_15 | reverse complement strand
TCTTCGCGGGTGAACCCGCTCCTACACGGCGGCCTGTGTACAACCACCGATGTGTGTCCACCACCAATCCGGTGTAGGAGCGGGTTTACCCGCGAATACGGTAGCGGCAGCAACAGTGAACGACGGGTGGAAATTGGCCAGCAGGGCCGGCCTCTTCGCGGGTGAACTCCTACACGGCGGCCTGTGTACAACCACCAATGTGTGCCCACCACCAATCCGGTGTAGGAGCGGGTTTACCCGCGAATACGGTAACGGCAGCAACAGTGAACGACGGGTGGAAATTGGCCAGCAGGGCCGGCCTCTTCGCGGGTGAACCCGCTCCTACACGGCGGCCTATGTACAACCACCGATGTGTGTCCACCACCAATCCGGTGTAGGAGCGGGTTTACCCGCGAATACGGTAGCGGCAGCAACAGTGAACGGCGGGTGGAAATTGGCCAGCAGGGCCGGCCCTTTCGCGGTATACCCGCGAAGAGGCCGGCCCTGCAATAGCGAAGCGTTACTGCTGGGCCACCTTCTCCGACTTGCCGTCATAGCGCTTGCGCCATTCGGCCAGAATCTGGTCGCGGTTCTTCGAGGCCCAGGCAAAGTCGTTCTTGATCAGCCGCTGCTCATAATCTGCCGGCAGCTCGGTCTGCGGCTTGGCGATGCCCGGCGCGGCCAGTACGGCGAAGTTTTCCTTGTACAGTTCCATGGCCGCCGGGCTGGCCGAGAAATCGGCCAGGCGCTTGGCCGCATCCGCCTTGGGCGAGCCTTTGATCACCGCGGTCGCTTCGATCTCCCAGCCCAAACCCTCCTTTGGCAGCACGATGTCCAACGGCGCGCCTTGGCGCTTGAGCTGCACGGCCGGATATTCGAACGAAATACCGATCGGGAACTCGCCCGCCGCCGCCAGCTTGCACGGCTTTGAGCCGGAATGAACGTACTGGCCAATGTTCTGGTGCAGCGCGTCCATGTAGGCCCAGCCCTGCGGCTCGCCAAAGGTCTGCAACCAGGCACTGACATCCAGGAAGCCGGTACCGGACGAAGCCGGGTTGGGCATGACGATCTTGCCCTTGTACTCGGGCTTGGTCAGGTCCTGCCAGCTCACCGGTTTGCTCAGGCCCTGTTTCTCGGCCTCGATGGTATTGAAGCAAATGGTGGCGGCCCACACGTCCATGCCGACCCAGGCTGGCGGGTTGGCGGCGTCGCGATAATTGCCGGAGATCTTGCCCAGGTCCTTCGGCGCATAGGCTTCGAGCATGCCGTTCTGGTCGAGGATGGCCAGGCTCGATGCCGCCAACCCCCACACAGCATCGGCTTGTGGGCGCTCTTTCTCGGCCAGCAGCTTGGCGGTGATGATGCCAGTGGAATCACGCACCCACTTGATCTCGATATCCGGGTTGGCCTTCTCGAAGGCCTGCTTGTAGGTTTTCAGCTGTTCGGCTTCCAGGGCGGTGTAGACCGTCAGCTGGGTATCGGCGGCTGAAGCCTGCAGGCTGAACACGGCGGAAACGGCAGCGGCAAGGGTAAGGTGCTTGTGCATGGGTAGGTTCCTTGGAAGTCAGACGGTCGCGGCGCGTTGGCGCCAGGCTTGGGAACGGCGCAGCAGGCCGCGCGAGGCTGCAGCCAGCAACAATGAGGCGCCGGCACTGGTCAGCAGGATCAGGGTGGACATGGCGGCGGCACCACCAACGTTGCCGGCGTCGTCCATGTTCAGCACGGCAACGGCAGCCAGGAGGGTGTCGGGGCTGTACAGGAAAATCGCTGCCGACACGGTGGTCATCGCCGATACGAACAGGTAGCGGATGATATCCAGCAGTGCCGGCAAGCAGATCGGCACAGTCACGCGCAGGAAGTGCTTGTACAGCGGCGCTTTCAACGACAGCGCGGCGGCCTCGAACTCGCCGTCGAGCTGGCGCAGGGCGGTGGTCGCGGTCATTTGCGCGGTGGTCAGATAATGGGCAATGGTGCACAAAACCAGCAACCCCATGCCGCCGTACAGCACATGCAGCGGGTTGCCGTTCAGGTTGAAGAAGAATACGTAGCCCAGGCCCAGTACCAGGCCCGGCACGGCCATGGGGATAAAGCTGAGCAGGCGCAGCGCATGATTGAGCAGGCGTTGGCCCTGGGTCTTCTCCATCAGGTAGGCACCGGTGAAGATCACGATGCTGCCAATCAGCGCGGTGCCAATGGCCATGGTCACGCTATTGCGGTAGGCCAGCCAGCCGCCACCGGCAGTGTCTTCGAACATGTAGTGGCGCAGCGACAACGACAGGTTGTAGGGCCAGAAAGTGACCAGCGAGGAGTACACCGCCATGCCGATCACCAACAGCAACGCCGCGCACACCAGCAGCACAATGGTCAGGAAGCAGGCATCGCGGCCGCGTGATGGCTTGGGTTCGAACACCTGCGCACGGCCACCCATGGCCTCGCCCTGGCGTCGGCGCAGCCAGGCGTCGACGGTAAAGCTGAACAGGGCCGGCAACAGCAGCACCATGCCGATCAGCGCGCCACGGCCGAACTGTTGCTGGCCCACCACCGCCTTGTAGGCTTCCAGCGCCAGCACTTGATAGTCGCCCCCCACCACGACCGGTACACCGAAGTCTGTGATAGTCAGCGTGAATACCAGGCAAAACGCCGCGAATACCGCCTGGCGCGAGGCCGGCCAGGTGATGCTGGTGAACGCCCGCCACGAGCCTGCCCCCATGCTGGAGGCCGCATCGAACAGGCGAGCATCAGCCAGTGACAGTGCCGACAGCAGAATCATCAGCGCATGCGGGAAGGTGTAGATAGCCTCGCCCAGCACGATACCCCAGAAGCCGTAGATATTGTCGCTGAGCAACCCGCGCAGCAGGCCCTGGTTGCCAAACAGGTAGACCAGGGCGATGGCCGGCAGCATCGACGGTGCCAGCAATGGCAGCAGCGAAATCCCCCGCCACAGGCCCTTGGCCGGGATCAACGTGCGTTGCAGGGCAAAGGCGAACAAATAGGCCAGCGGTACCACAATGGCCGCGACAGTGAAGGCCACCGACAGGCTGTTGCCAAGCAACCAGTGGAAGCTGGCGCTGGCGAACAGTTCACGGGCCGCCAGCAAGCCACCGCCCTGGCCCGCTTCACCGCTGAAGCCACGCCAGAAGATCGCCAGCAACGGCATCAGCACGGCCAGCACCAACAGAATCAGCAGCACGCTCTTGCCGCCGACGACGAACAGCCGGTCACCTAGGGCGACGCCAGCACGCGGCGTGGCTTTGGCTTGGCTCAACGGCACGGACATTGGCGCGGCCATCTCAGGCAAACACCTGCAGGCTCTGCGGTGGCAACGCCACCCAGATGTCCTGCGAACCCAGGCGCGGCATGGCCTCGGGGGCGAGCTCGGCCAGCAGGGCATGGCCTGGCAGAGCCTTGAGTTCAAAGCTCATGCGGCAGCGGTTACCGAGGAAGGTGATTTCGCGGACCATGGCCGGGAACAGGTTTTCTTCGTGCACCACCGGGTTGACCGTGATCGCTTCCGGGCGGCAGAACAGCCGGCCACTGCTGGCCTGGGCTGAACCCGGCGCCAGGCGCATGTTCATGTCGCCGACCTGGGCATGGCTATCGCTGCTGCGCTGGAAAGGCAGCCAGTTGCCCTGGCCGACGAACTCGGCAACGAACGGCGTGGCCGGGTGGTCGTAGATTTCCTGCGGGGTAGCGTACTGTTCGACCTGGCCGTTGTTCATCACCGCAATGCGGTCGGCCATCAACATGGCCTCGTCCTGGTTGTGGGTAACCATCAACGTGGTGATGCCCAGTTGGCGCTGCAGTTGACGCAGTTCGGTGCACAGGTGCTCGCGCACCCGGGCGTCCAGCGCCGACATCGGCTCATCGAGCAGCAGCAGCGATGGCGACGGTGCCAGCGCGCGGGCCAGGGCCACACGCTGCTGCTGGCCACCGGAGAGCTGGCCTGGGTACTTCTTCTCGCTGCCCGTCAGGCCTACTAGTTCGAGCATTTCGGCCACCCGCTGACGGGCCTGCTCCCGACCACTGCCCGTCAGGCCATAGGCGATATTGGCTTCGACGGTAAGGTTGGGAAACAGCGCGTAGGACTGGAACAGGATGCCGTAATCCCGCGCCTGGGGAGACAGATTGGAGATATCGCGTTCGCCGATGTACAGCGTACCGCGATCCTGGCGCTCCAGGCCGGCAATGCAACGCAGCAGCGTGGTCTTGCCACAGCCGGATGGGCCGAGCAGGCACACCAGTTCGCCCGCGGCGATGTCCAGCGAGACATCGTTGAGCGCCGTGAAGGCACCGAAGCGCTTGTGGATGTTGCACACTTTTATCTGTGCGCCGGGGGTGGTGTGGTTCATGGCATGGCCTCATCGAAGAGATGGGGCCATGCTAGGCAGGCTGTGCGAAGGTTCTGTGGCTGTAAGGCAAAAGCCGGTGATAGTGGTATAGGCAGATTTAGTAGTGGCCTGTGCCGGCCTCTTCGCGGGAAAACCCTACAACGGAATGCGTGTACGCGGAAAATGCAGGCATGCGGGTACACAGAAATGCAGGAGCGGGTTTGTCCGCGAAGAAGCCAACACGGATCTAGAACTGCGAACCGGCCACTTCCTGCGCCACCCCCAGGAATGCCGCCGGCAACCGGGCCTGGCGCCGCTCCTTCAGGCAATACAGGTACTCATGCATCACCGGCGCATTTTCCAGCGCCAGCACCCGAAGTTCGGGATTGTGCGGCACCTCATGGCGGGCAATCACGCTGATGCCGATATTGCGCAGCACCGCTTCGCGGATCGACTCGCGGCTGCCGATTTCCATCAGGGCGCCGGCCTTGACCCCGGCCTCCTGCATCATCTGCTCGGTCAGCTTGCGTGTGGTCGAGCCCTTCTCGCGCATCAGCAGGCAATGCCCCGACACCACCTCGATCGACACCGTCTGGCGATGGGCAAGCGGGTGGGTGCGGTGCACCGCCACCACCAACGGGTCAGTGCCCAGTATCCGCCGCACCAACCGCGCGTCCTCCACCCATTGCGACGACGCGGCAATATCCACCCGGTAATCCTCGAGCATTTCCAGCACCTGCTGCGAGTTGCCGATCTCTACCGCCACTTCAACCTGTGGCAGGCGTTCACGATAGACCTTGACCAGGTCGAGAATGTAGTAAGGCGCAGTAGCAGCGATGCGCAGGCTGCCCTGGGCCTGGCCACTGTTGCGCAGCTCGAATTCGATGTCGGCTTCCTGCTGCAGCAGCGCCTTGACCATCGGCAGCAGGCGTAAGCCCTCCTCGCTCAACACCAGGCGCCGCCCGCCGCGGTAGAACAGCTCCACGGCGTACTGGCCTTCCAGGCTGCGGATCTGCGTGGTCACCGTGGGCTGGCTGAGGCCAAGCTTCTTCGCCGCCTGGGTGATGCTGCCCAGACGGGCCACCATGTAGAAGGCCTTCAGCTCGGAACTCAGCATGTACGTCCTCTATTTGCGCAAAAGGCGCAAGCCGTTGAACACCACCAGCAAGCTCACGCCCATATCAGCGAACACCGCCATCCACATCGTGGCCATGCCGGCAAAGGTGATCGCCAGAAATATCGCCTTGATGCCCAATGCCAGCACGATGTTCTGCATGAGGATCGCCGCACTTTGGCGCGACAGCCTGACGAAGGCAGGGATTTTCCGCAAGTCATCGTCCATCAGCGCCACATCGGCCGTCTCGATGGCGGTGTCGGTGCCGGCAGCAGCCATGGCAAAGCCGATTTCGGCGCGGGCCAGCGCCGGAGCGTCGTTGATGCCGTCACCGACCATGCCCACCCGATGGCCTTGGGCGTACAACGCCTCAATGGTTTTCAGCTTGTCGGCCGGCAACAGGTTGCCCTCGGCGCGGTCGATCCCCACCACGGCGGCAATGGCCTGCGCAGTATGCGGATTGTCACCGGTCAGCATGACAGTCTTGATACCCAGTTGATGCAATTCGGCGATCGCCTCACGGCTGCTGTCCTTGACCGTGTCGGCCACGGCGAACAGTGCCAGTGGCCCGGAGCGGTCGAGCAGCAGGACCACGGTCTTGCCCTGGCGCTCCAGCGCATCCAGTTGGGCCTCCAGCGCTGGCGAACACAGCCCCAGTTCCTCGACCAGGCGGTGGTTGCCCAAATGGTAGACCTCGCCGGCGATGACGCCACGCACGCCGCGCCCGGCCAGGGCGGCAAAGTCACTGACCTCGCTCAAGGCCAGGCCTTGCTGCTTGCCGAACTCGGCAATGGCGCGGGACACCGGGTGGTCCGACCGCTCGCCCAAGCTTGCCGCCAAGGCTTGCGCGCGGTCTTCGAACAGCGGTACGAGTACCTTACCGTCGGTCTGCACCGGCTTGCCATGGGTGATGGTGCCGGTCTTGTCCAGGGCCAGGAAGTCCAGGTGGCGACCACCCTCCAGGTAAACGCCACCCTTGATCAGGATGCCTTTGCGCGCCGCAGCGGCCAAGCCACTGACGATGGTCACCGGGGTCGAGATCACCAGCGCGCATGGGCAGGCCACAACCAGCAGCACCAAGGCCCGGTAGACCCAGTCGAACCAGGCGCCAGCCATGAACAGCGGTGGTATCAGCGCCACGGCCAGGGCAATGGCGAACACCACCGGGGTGTAGATGCGCGAGAAACGGTCGACGAAGCGCTGGGTAGGCGCCCGCGCGCCCTGCGCTTCCTCCACCGCCTTGATGATCCGCGCCAGGGTCGACTGCCCGGCAGCGGCGGTGACGCGAAACTCCAGCGCCCCCGCCTGGTTGATGGTGCCAGCGAACAGCTTGTCGCCCACATCCTTCTCCACAGGCAGGCTTTCGCCGGTAATCGGCGACTGATCGACGCTGGATTGCCCACTGGCCACTTCACCGTCCAGGCCGATGCGCTCACCCGGGCGCACCCGCACCAGTGCGCCGATGGCCACATCACGCACGTCCAGTTCGCGCCACAGGCCATCGGCCTGCTGCACCGTGGCCATGTCCGGGGTCAGCTGCATCAACCCGCCGATGGCATTGCGCGCACGGTCCAGCGAGCGCGCTTCGATCAGTTCGGCAACGGTGAACAGCACCATCACCATAGCCGCCTCCGGCCACTGGCCGATCAATACGGCCCCCGTCACGGCGATGCTCATCAGCGCATTGATGTTGAGGTTACGGTTTTTCAGGGCAATCCAGCCCTTCTTGTAGGTACCCAGGCCGCAACCGAGGATCGCTGCCAGTGCCAGTCCCGCCACCACCCATTCCGGGGCCAGTGCCGCAAAGTGCACGATTTCGGCGGCGATTGCGGCAACGCCCGACAATGCCAGTGGCCACCAGTGGGCCTTGGCCGGTTGTGGCACGCTGGCGCTGCCATCGTCCTGGGCGGCGATCGGCTCGGCCTTCATGCCGAGGCTGTCGATCGCCCGCTCGATATCGGCGGTGCCGTCCAAGGTGTGGCGCACGCCAAGCACGCGGTTGATCAGGTTGAATTCCAGCTGTTCGATACCGGCCAGCTTGCTCAGCTTGTCCTGGATCAGGGTCTGCTCGGTGGGGCAGTCCATGGCATCGATGCGGAAACGACTGAGTTGTGCCTGGGCACTGGCCGTTTCGCTCAGTTGCACCAGCGGCGGCGCGGCTTTGGCGCCGCAGCAGCTGTGGCCGTGGGCAGCATGGCCATGGTCGTCATCGCCATGAGCGTGATCGTGCGGATGCTTGTGTTCGTGGCTGACAGGCTGGTTCATGGGTCATCCTTAAATTGAGCCTGTTGCCAAGTGAACACCCTGTAGCCACTATAGGGTCAAGCCTCTTTGCTGGAGATTTCGTGATGAAGATCGGAGAACTGGCCAAAGCCACCGACTGCGCGGTGGAAACCATCCGCTACTACGAGCGTGAAAGCCTGCTGCCGGAGCCAGCACGCAGCGACGGCAACTACCGGCTGTACACCCAGGCCCATGTGGAGCGGCTGACCTTCATCCGCAACTGCCGCACGCTGGACATGACCCTGGACGAAATTCGCAGCCTGCTACGCCTGCGCGACAGCCCCGACGACGCGTGCGGCAGCGTCAATGCGCTGATCGACGAGCATATCGAGCATGTTCAGGCGCGGATCGATGGCTTGGTGGCATTGCAGGAGCAGTTGGTGGAGCTGCGGCGGCGCTGCAACGCGCAGGGGAGTGAATGCGCGATCTTGCAGCAACTGGAGACGAACGGGGCGGTATCGGTGCCGGATACCGAACATTCGCATGTGGGGCGCAGTCACGGGCATTGAGCCAAAAGCTTCGCGGGTGAACCCGCTCCCACAGGGACCGCGCACGACTTAGGCCTGTGCAGCAGCCTGTGGGAGCGGGTTCACCCGCGAAGAGGCCAGTTCAAACAATGAAGATCTATCAGACCGCCATCGGCGCTGTCATCGGCGCGTGGTGCTCATAACCTTCCAGCCAGAAATCACTCGGCTCGATCTTCTCCAGCCACTCCGGCTCGTATTTGCCAGTCTCGGCAAACGCCGGCACACGGTCGCTGATGACCAGCTTCGGCGCCTCCAGCGGCTCGCGCTGGAGCTGCTCGTTGAGCATGTCCAGGTGGTTTTCATACACATGGGCATCGCCGATGAAGTAGGTGAACCAGCGCGGTGTATAGCCGGTCAGGCGGCCGAACAGCGACAGCAGTGCCGCGCCTTCGGTGAGGTTGAACGGCGTGCCCAGCCCCAGGTCGTTGGAGCGGATGTAGAGGGTCAGGGAAATTTCCCTGGTCTCGACATTCGGGTGGAACTGGTACAGCAAGTGACACGGAGGCAGTGCCATTTCGTCCAGTTGCGCGCAGTTCCAGCCGTGGAACAGGATACGGCGGCTACCCGGGTCGTTGGCGATGGTGTCCAGGCACTGGCGCACCTGGTCGATCGCCTTGTACAGGATGACGAATGCGACGCCGTCCTCTTCGTCCTGGGCAATGCGGCGGAAACCGGCTTGCTCGGCCATCTCGATAGCCGCCGGGTTGCTCAGCGGGATGCGCTTGTAGCCCGGCCACTGGCGCCATTGCACGCCATAGATCTCGCCCAGGTCGTCATGGCCCTGACGAAACGGATTGGCCAGCCACTGAGCGTTTTCGTTGGCGTTCTGGTCCCAGACCTTGCAGCCCAGCTCGCGAAACTCACCGGCGTTCTTCACGCCACGCAGGAAACCGACCATTTCACCAATCGCCGACTTGAACGCCAGCTTGCGTGTGGTAATGGCCGGAAAGCCCTTCTGCAGGTCGAAACGCAGCATCGCGCCCGGCAGGCTGATGGTGCGGATGCCGGTGCGGTTTCCTTGCAACGTGCCGTTGTCGATGACGTCGCGGACCAGGTCCAGATACTGTTTCATGGCTTACCTGTAGCAAAAACGGCAGGGGGATCGCCCCTGCCGTGGGATTAATCAGGCGGGTTTCGCCGTGGGCTTGCGATTATAAGCCCACCAGATCAAGACGAGGCCACCGACTATCATCGGAACGCACAGCAACTGGCCTTGAGTGAGCCAGCCGAACGCGATGTAACCGAGTTGTGCATCCGGCACCCGGACAAACTCCACGGCAAAGCGGAAGATGCCGTAGCACAGCGAGAACATTCCCGACACCGCCATGGTCGGCCGTGGCTTGCGCGAGAACAGCCACAGGATGACGAACAGCGCCACGCCCTCAAGGGCGAACTGGTACAGCTGCGAGGGGTGACGCGGCAGCTGCGCCGGGTCACTGAACGGCGGGAAGATCATCGCCCATGGCAGATCGGTAGGCTTGCCCCACAGCTCGGCGTTGATGAAGTTGCCGATGCGCCCGGCGCCCAGGCCGATCGGCACCAGCGGGGCCACGAAGTCCATCAGTTCGAAGAACGACTTGTTGTTGCGCTTGCCGAACCACAAAGCCGCCAGCATCACGCCGATGAGGCCGCCGTGGAACGACATGCCACCCTTCCATACCTCTAAGATCAGTGCCGGGTTGGCCAGGTAGGCGTGCAGGTCGTAGAGCAGTACGTAGCCCAGTCGGCCACCGACGATCACCCCCATCGACAGCCAGAACACCAGGTCGGAAAGCTTTTCGCGCGTCCAGGTGGGGTCGAAGCGGTTCAGTCGGCGCGAGGCGAGCAGCCAGGCACCGCCTATGCCGATCAGGTACATCAGGCCGTACCAATGGATTTTCAGCGGCCCGATGGCCAAGGCCACGGGGTCTATCTGCGGGTAAGGCAGCATGGAACTTCCTCTCGATTCAAATCAAAAAGCTGAGGCCGACACAGAACAGCAGGGCTGCGAACAGGCGTTTCAACAAACGGGGCGACAGCTTGTGCGCCAGGCGCGCGCCGAAGCGGGCGAAAAACATGCTGGTCACGGCAATGCCGACCAGCGCCGGCAGGTACACGTAACCCAGGCTGTTAGGCGGCAGGTGCTCCTCGTGCCACCCCAGCAGCATGAAGCTCAGGGCACTGGCCACAGCAATCGGCAGGCCACAGGCCGATGACGTGGCCACTGCCTGCTGCATGGGCAGGCTACGCCAGGTGAGGAACGGCACCGTCAGCGAACCGCCGCCAATGCCGAAAATGGCCGAAGCCCAACCGATTACGCCGCCTGCGCCGATCAATGCGGGCTTGCCGGGGACGCCACGGCTGGCCTTGGGCTTGAGGTCCAGCGCCATCTGCGCGGCGATGACCAGGGCGAACACGCCAATGATCTTTTGCAGCAACGGGCCCTGGATCAGCGAGGCGGTCTTGGCGCCGACCCCCGCCCCCAGGAGGATGCCGAAGGTCATCCAGGCGAAGATTGGCCATTGCACGGCACCCTTGCGGTGGTGCTCCAGCACGGCGTTGATAGAAGTGAAGACGATGGTAGCCAGCGACGTGCCGACTGCCAGGTGGGTCAGCACCGAAGCGTCGAAACCCTGCAGGGTAAAGCTGAACACCAACACCGGCACGATGATGATGCCGCCGCCCACGCCGAACAGCCCGGCCAGCACACCGGCACAGGCGCCCAACAACAGATAGAGCACGAATTCCATTCGGCGTCCCCTAGAAATCAATCCGGCATGGTAACGGAAGCCGGGCTCGAGGCTCTAGTGAACTCTGTGTCAGGATGGATCCGCACCGCTCCTGTGGGTACAGTGACCAGAAAACACAGAGGCCAACCTATGTGCCTGATCGTATTTGCCTGGCGGCCGGGGCACGCCCTGCCGCTGATCGTGGCGGCCAACCGCGACGAATTCTATGCCCGCCCCACTCAGCCCCTGGCGGCCTGGGAGGATGCACCCGGGGTGCATGCCGGGCGCGACCTGGAAGCGGGCGGTACCTGGCTGGGCATAGGCCCACAGCAGCGCTTTGCCGCGCTGACCAACATCCGCGACCCAGGCCAGGCTCCGGGGCCTCGCTCGCGGGGTGAACTGGTGGCGGCGTTTCTGCAAGGGGAGCTGGGGGTCGAGGCTTACCTGGACCAGGTGGCCAGCCGTAGCGGGCAGTACTCGGGGTTCAACCTGCTGGTGGGTGATGGGCAGCGACTGGGTTATCTGCATGCCCGTGAGGCCACGCCGCGCCTGCTGAGGGCTGGGGTTTACGGGCTTTCGAACGCCGGGCTGGATACACCGTGGCCGAAACTGGTGAAGGCACGTGACGGGCTGCAGAGCCTGCTGGACACACCGGAGCCGCACAGGCTGCTGGCATTGCTTGCGGACAACGAGCCCGCGGCTGATGGTGATCTACCCGAGACAGGCGTGGGGTTGGCGACCGAGAAGTTGCTGTCGAGCGTATTCATCGCCAGCCAGAATTACGGGACCCGGGCGAGTACAGTGCTGATTGTGGATAATCAGGGGCGAAGGCGGCTGGTTGAGCGCAGCTTCGGGCCTTTTGGCGGGCATTTGGGGGAAATTGAGTTGTTGGCCTGAGCATTTGATGTTGTTTGCTCGGGCCTCTTCGCGGGTGAACCCGCTCCTACAACGGCCTGTGCCGGGCCACCAGATGTGCACCCCCCCGCTCCGCGCGTAGGAGCGGGTTTACCCGCGAAGAGGCCCGAACAGGCAGCGCTCAGTCAGAGGGTCTTGTTGGCCTCAGGCCCAATCATCCGCGCCAACCCAAGGTTCTTCAAGGCCAGTTGCAGCGAGCTGTGGATAACCTGCGGGTTGTCATGGCTCAAGGCCTCGGCCAGCAGTTCCTTGGCCTTGCCCATATTGATCTGGCGCAGCATCCACTTGACCTTCGGCAGGTTGGTGGCGTTCATCGACAGGCTGTCAAAACCCATGGCCATCAACAGGACTGACGCTGCCGGGTCACCGGCCATCTCACCGCAGATGCTCACCGGCTTGCCTTCGCCATGGGCGTCGCGCACCACCGTGTTCAGCGCCTGCAGTACCGCCGGGTGCAGGTAGTCGTACAGGTCGGCGACCCGCGGGTTGTTGCGGTCCACCGCGAGCAGATACTGGGTCAGGTCGTTGGAGCCGACCGACAGGAAGTCCACCTGCCGCGCCAGTTCCTTGGTCTGGTACACCGCCGCTGGAATTTCCACCATCACACCCACGGGCGGCATCGGTACATCGGTACCTTCATCACGCACTTCACCCCAGGCGCGGTGGATCAGGTGCAGCGCCTCTTCCAGCTCGTGAATGCCGGAAATCATCGGCAGCAGGATGCGCAGGTTGTTCAGGCCCTCGCTGGCCTTGAGCATGGCGCGGGTCTGTACCAGGAAGATTTCCGGGTGGTCGAGGGTGACGCGGATGCCGCGCCAGCCGAGGAACGGGTTTTCTTCCTTGATCGGGAAGTACGACAGCGCCTTGTCACCACCGATGTCGAGGGTACGCATGGTCACCGGCAGCGGGTGGAAGGCCGCCAGCTGCTCACGGTAGATGGCCAGCTGCTCTTTTTCACTGGGGAAGCGCTGGTTGATCATGAACGGCACTTCAGTGCGGTACAGGCCCACCCCTTCGGCGCCGCGCTGCTGGGCACGGGCCACGTCAGCGAGCAGGCCGGTATTGACCCACAGGGGCATGCGGTGGCCGTCGGGGGTGATGCACGGAAGTTCGCGCAGTGCATCCAGCCCTTGGGCCAGCTGGCGTTCCTCTTCGACCACTTCGCTGTACTGCTTGCGCAGCACTTCGCTGGGGTTGGTGAACACCTCGCCCTTGTAGCCGTCGACGATCAGTTCAATACCGTCGACTTTGGAGTACGGCAGGTCGACCAGGCCCATCACCGTGGGGATGCCCATGGCCCGCGCGAGGATGGCGACGTGGGAGTTGCCCGAGCCGAGTACCGAGACCAGGCCGACCAGCTTGCCTTCCGGCACTTCACCAAGCATGGCCGGTGTCAGTTCCTCACTGACCAGGATGGTGTTGTCGGCATACACCAGCGACTGCGAGCGTGCTTCCTGCAGATACGCCAGCAGGCGCCGCCCCAGGTCCTTGACGTCGGAGGCACGCTCACGCAGGTAATCATCGTCCATCAGCTCGAAGCGGTTGACGTGCTCACCCACCACCTGGCGCAGGGCGCCCTGGGCCCATTGGCCGGTCTTGATGACCTCGGTCACCTCTCCGCCCAAGGCTGCGTCTTCAAGCATCATCAGATACACGTCGAACAGCGCGCGCTCTTCCGGGCGCAGCTGGGTGGCGAGCTTGGCCGACAGCTTGCGCATGTCGTCGCGCACACCTTCCAGGGCGTTCTGGAACAGCTTGAGTTCGGCGTCGATGTCATCGACGGTCTTGTCCGGGACCACTTCCAGGTCAGCCGGCGGCAACATCACCACCGCACGCCCCACGGCGGCGCCAGGCGACCCCGGCACACCCACGAAGCGGGCCTCTTGAATACCTTTGCCCTGACGGCCCAGGCCCCGGATCGAGCCGGTAGCCTCGGCGTGGGCGATAACCCCGGCAAGCTGGGCGCTCATGGTGACCAGGAAGGCTTCCTCGCCCTCGTCGAACTGGCGGCGCTCCTTTTGCTGGATGACCAGTACCCCGACCACACGGCGGTGGTGGATGATCGGCGCCCCCAGGAAAGAGGCAAATTTCTCTTCGCCGGTTTCGGCAAAGTAGCGGTAACGCGGGTGGTCGGCGGCATTTTCCAGGTTCAGTGGCTCTTCCCGGGTACCGACCAGGCCAACCAGGCCCTCGTTGGGGGCCATGCTGACTTTACCGATGGAGCGCTTGTTCAGGCCTTCGCTAGCCATCAGCACGAAGCGGTTGGTTTCCGGGTCGAGCAGGTAGACCGAGCAGACCTGGCTGCCCATGGCTTCCTTGACGCGCAAGACAATGATCCCCAACGCCGACTTGAGATCTTTGGCGGAGTTTACTTCCTGGACGATCTTGCGCAGCGTATTGAGCATGGCTCGGGGTCGAACTCCGTCGTCAGTCGCGCGTCAAAAGACGCGGTGCTAGCTCTTTCAGGGCGCGTCGGTACACCTCGCGCTTGAATGTCACAACCTGGCCCAGCGGATACCAATAGCTCACCCAGCGCCAGCCGTCGAATTCCGGCTTGCCGGTCAGGTCCATCCGCACCCGTTGTTCGTTGCTGACCAGGCGCAGCAGGAACCACTTCTGCTTCTGGCCGATGCACAGCGGCTGGCTGTGGGTACGTACCAAGCGCTGTGGTAAACGATAACGCAACCAGCCACGGGTGCAGGCAAGAATTTCTACATCGTCGCGTTCAAGGCCAACTTCTTCGTTCAGCTCGCGGTACAGGGCATCTTCCGGCGTCTCGTCAGGGTTGATACCACCCTGGGGGAATTGCCAGGCATCCTGGTTGATCCGTCGAGCCCATAGCACCTGCCCGGCATCATTCGTGAGAATGATCCCGACATTGGGGCGAAAACCATCCGGGTCGATCACGGCAGCAACCTCGCAAACGCATGTCAACGCATTGTTCCACAAAGCTTGCGAGCGCAGCAACGCGCCCGCCAAGCTTATGTGCAGCTGCGTGAAAACTCCGTATTCTGCGGGCCTACCCTGTGGCTGATGCGAGTGACCGCGATGCGCCTGGCTTTATTCGACCTGGACAATACCCTCCTCGGTGGCGACAGCGACCATGCCTGGGGTGACTATCTTTGCGAGCGCGGCATTCTCGACCCGGTCGCCTACAAGCAACGCAACGACAGCTTCTACCAGGACTACCTCAATGGCACCCTGGACCTGCAGGCCTACCTGGCCTTTTCCATGGAGATCCTGGCGGCAACACCCATGGCCAAACTCGACGAATGGCACCGCGACTTCATGCGCGACTGCATCGAGCCCATCATCCTGCCCAGGGCCCTGGCCTTGCTGCAGCAGCACCGCGAGGCGGGCGACCAACTGGTGATCATCACTGCTACCAACCGCTTCGTCACCGCACCAATCGCCCGGCGCCTGGGGGTGCGGGTGTTGCTGGCAACCGAGTGCGAGATACGCGACGGCCGCTATACCGGGCGTAGTACCGATATACCGTGTTTCCGTGAAGGCAAAGTGACGCGGCTGGAGCGCTGGATGCTGGAGAACGGCTTTGATCTTGAGGACAGCTACTTCTATAGCGACTCGATGAATGACCTGCCGTTGTTGCAGCGGGTGACCCACGCAGTGGCAGTGGACCCGGCCCCGGACCTGCGGGCCGAGGCCGATAACCGTGGGTGGCCGGTGATCTCGCTGCGGGATTGAGGTTTCGCGTGTCGGCCTTTTCGCGGGCACGCCCGCTCCCACAGGAATCACCACAGGCCTTGAGGGCTGCGCTGTACCTGTAGGAGCGGGTTCACCCGCGAAGAGGCCGGCACAAACAGCACAAGGCTGTCAGACCGGCTTGGCCCCCATCAGCCCGGCAATGGACAGGAAGCAAACCCCACTGAACACCGCCAGCGCCAGGGTGAACCGCAACCCGACCACCTCGGCCTTGCGCAGCCGGTTCAGCCGCACCAGCAGCCACCACAGGGCAAACGCACCGACGGTATAGATGACACTGGATGCCAACACCCAGGTCTGCCCCAGTGGCCAGCCCACCAGGTGTACCAGCCACCAGCCGGTGAACGGCATGCTTACCAGGCACAGGCCCATCACCAGCCAGACGAACACCAACGGCCGGCGCAGCAGCTTGGCGTAGGCGTCGGCATCGCCCTGGCGGCGGGCGCGCCAGGTCCAGATCGCCAGGCCCAGGGCACCCAGAAACAGCAGCGCGGTGGCAATGATGTGCAAGGTCTTGAGCGTGGTCAGGTGTTCCATGTCTCGGTCGTCCTTAAACTGGCATTTTGCGGTAGCTTCTTCGCGGGCTTACCCGCTCCTGCCAAGGTATCTCAGGCCTTGGGGCCTGCGCAGTGCCTGCGGGAGCGGGCAAGCCCGCGAAAGGGCCATCAGCCCTAGCTTAGCCGCTCAGCCCAGGAACAGTTTGTAGGCCGGGTTTTCGGTCTCGTCCCAGTACGGGTAACCGATCTTGGCCAGCGCTGCCGGCACCAGGTGACGTTCGTCCTCCGGCACCTGCAGCCCCGCCACCACGCGCCCGTCAGCCGCGCCATGGTTGCGGTAGTGGAACATCGAGATGTTCCAGCGCCCGCCCAGCTTGTTGAGGAAGTTGAACAGCGCCCCCGGCCGCTCGGGGAATTCGAAGCGCAGCACCATTTCGTCGCTGGCACCGGCCGAGTGGCCGCCGACCATATGACGAATATGCAGCTTGGCCAGTTCGTTGTCGGTCAGATCGGTAACCGGGAAGCCCTGCTCGGTCAGTTGCTGCACCAGCGCAGCGCGCGGGTCGTTTTCCGGGTGGGTCTGCACCCCAACGAAGATATGCGCTTCGTCAGAGGTGTGCTTGCGGTAGTTGAACTCGGTGATCTGACGCTTGCCGATAGCCTCGCAGAAGGCCTTGAAGCTACCCGGGCGCTCAGGGATGGTCACGGCGATGATCGCCTCGCGCTTCTCGCCCAGCTCGGCACGCTCGGCCACATGGCGCAGGCGATCGAAATTGACGTTGGCACCGGAGTCGATGGCCACCAAGGTCTGGCCGCTGACGCCGTATAGCTCGACGTACTTCTTGATGCCCGCCACACCTAGCGCGCCAGCAGGCTCGGTGATCGAGCGGGTATCGTCGTAGATATCCTTGATTGCTGCACAGATTTCATCGGTACTGACAGTGACGACTTCGTCCACATGGTGGCGGCAGATATCGAACGTGTGCTGGCCAATCTGCGCCACCGCCACGCCATCGGCGAACAGCCCGACCTGCGGCAGCACCACGCGCTCACCGGCAGCCATGGCCGCCTGCAGGCAATTGGAGTCGTCCGGCTCGACACCGATTACCTTGATTTCCGGTCGCAGGTACTTCACGTAGGCAGCAATGCCGGCGATCAGGCCGCCGCCGCCCACCGGGACGAAGATCGCGTCTAGCTGGCCAGGGTGCTGGCGCAGGATTTCCATGGCGACGGTGCCCTGCCCGGCGATGGTGTGCGGATCGTCGTAAGGGTGAACGTAGACAAAGCCCTTTTCATCGACCAGTTTCAGCGAATAGGCCAACGCCTCAGGGAACGAGTCGCCATGCAGCACCACCTTGCCACCGCGCGAGCGCACGCCTTCGACCTTGATCTCCGGAGTAGTCTTGGGCATCACGATGGTGGCCTTGATGCCCATTTCGCGCGCGGCCAGGGCCAGGCCTTGGGCGTGGTTGCCGGCCGAGGCGGTGACCACGCCACGGGCCAGTTCTTCCGGGCTCAGCTGGGCCAGTTTGTTATAGGCGCCGCGGATCTTGAACGAGAATACTGGCTGCAGGTCTTCGCGCTTGAGCAGAATCTGGTTGCCCAGGCGCTTGCTCAGCTGCCCGGCGCTCTGCAACGGGGTTTCGACGGCAACGTCATAGACGCGCGAGGTGAGGATCTTCTTGACGTACTGTTCGAGCATCGGGAAAGCATCACTGGGCCGCGGGACGAGGGCTGGGAGTCTACCCCAGCGCTACGTCGGGCGACCACAGCAAAGCCGTGCGAGCCGTTATACTAGGTGACTTTGAAACCGCCCTGCCCCTTCCGGAGCCCGCATGACCCAGGACCAACTCAAACAGGCCGTCGCCCAGGCCGCTGTCGACTTCATTCTGCCCAAGCTGGATGAAAAGAGCGTCGTAGGCGTCGGTACCGGTTCGACCGCCAACTTCTTCATCGATGCCCTGGCTCAGCACAAGACCGCTTTCGACGGCGCAGTCGCCAGCTCCGAAGCCACTGCCCAGCGCCTGAAGGGCCATGGCATCCCGGTCTACGAACTGAACAGCGTCAGCGAGCTTGAGTTCTACGTGGACGGCGCCGACGAGAGCGATGCACACCTGCACCTGATCAAGGGCGGCGGCGCAGCCCTGACCCGCGAAAAGATCGTCGCGGCCGTGGCCAAGACCTTCATCTGCATCGCCGACGGCAGCAAGCTGGTGCCGGTACTGGGGGCCTTCCCGCTGCCGGTCGAAGTGATCCCCATGGCCCGCAGCCACGTGGCGCGTCAGCTGGTGAAGCTGGGTGGCGACCCGGTGTACCGTGAAGGCGTGGTCACCGACAACGGCAACGTGATCCTGGATGTGTACAACCTGCAGATCACCAACCCGGTGGAGCTTGAGGCGCAGATCAACGCCATCGTCGGCGTGGTGACCAACGGTCTGTTCGCGGCGCGGCCGGCGGATCTGCTGTTATTGGGCACTGCTGAGGGCGTTAAGAGCCTCAAGGCCGAGTAAAACTCTTCGCGGGTGAACCCGCTCCTACAGGTACCCCACAAGCCTGGAACCGAGGCGATCCCTGTAGGAGCGGGTTTACCCGCGAATAGGCCCTGACAGGCAATCAGTCAGCCGGCTGCTTGAACACATAGAACAGGTTCGGCTCACTGACCAGGTAAATGGTCCCCACTTCATCCATCGCAATGCCCTCCGCCTGCGGCACCGTCGCCTGCAACCCCTGGAAGCCCTTGCGCAAAGACAAGGTACTCAGCGGCCTACCCTCGACATCCAGCTCCAGCACCAGCCGCGACTCGTCCGACAACGCCAGCAGATGCCCACTGCGCTCATCGAACTGCAAACTCGAAAGGTCCCTCACAAATAGCCGTGAATCGCGCTTGCGGTCCTGCACCACATGCACGGCGTAGGGCTTTTCCGGGTTGTCATGCGGGAAGCCATGCACCTCATAGATCAGCATCGGGTCACGCTCCTTCGCCACGAACAGGCGCTTGCCCGCCGAATCGTAGGCCAGGCCCTCGAAGCCCTTGTTGCCATTGAGACCGATGCCCAAGGTCAGCTGCTCGGCATCACCGGCATCGAGAAACAGCGTGTCGTCGTCCAGCCGTACGCGAATCAGCCGTTGCTGACGCTCGTCGGTAATCACATAGCTGTTTGGCCCAACGTACTCCACCGCCTCCGGGTCGCCAAAGCCAGTCAGCGGCACACGTCGCAGGATACGGCCGTCCAGCGACAGCTCGATCAGCTCCGAACGTGCATTGGTGACCGTGAAGAGGGTTTTGCGGTCGGGGTCGTAGGTCAGCGCCGAAATGTCATCATCCAGCCCTTCGATCGGTTGCGCCTCCAGCACCACCCGGTAGCGGTCCAGGCCAATGCTGCGCTCCACAGGCTGCCACCAGGTCTTCAGATTGAACCAGCCACGCTCGAACAGGCGAAACTCCTGCCCAGCCCAGCCAAGCAGGAGCAGACCAACGGCAGCCAGAACAAGGAGCAGGCGAACAAAACGGCGCATAGGGACAGACTCGACACAAGGATGGCGAATCTAATCATGAATGGCTGAAGCAAAGCTTAATGCAAGCGTCAGGCAAATCTGATGATGTTGTCAGTTCTTCTTGAACCGATAGAAAAGCGCCGGCTCGCTGACCATGTACAAGTTGCCCTTGTCGTCCATGGCCACCCCCTCAGCCCGCGGAATGGTGTCTTCAAGCCCGTTGAAGCCGCCCAGCAGTGTCATGAAGCTGACTTGCTGGCCCTGCTCGTCCAGCTCCAGCAGCATGTTGGAATCGGCCGAGAGCACCAGCAAGTGTCCAGTACGCGGGTCGACCCCCAGGGCAGACAGGTTGCGCAAGTCGAGTTCATCGCTCGGCAACGGCTGTTTGTCACCCTGGAGCGGGCTGCGGCCATCGGTACTCCAGGTGTACAGCTTGGGCGGGCGCTCCTCGCCAATGATCAGGCGCTTGCGCAGCGGGTCCCAGGCGATGGCCTCGAAGCCCTTGTTGCTTTTGACCGACGGGCCCAGGTCGTGGCTCTGGAAGTCGTCGTGATTCAGTGCCGTGGTCTGCGCGTCCACCTTGACCACGGTCAGATCGTGCAGGCGCTCGTCAGTGATGGCCAGGTTGCCGTCTTCCAGCACCGCGACGCCTTCGGGGTTGTTCCAGCCGTTGAGCGGGATCTTGCGCAGCACATCGCCCTCCAGGCTCAGCTCGACCAGGATCGGGTTCTTGCCCATGACCGCGAACAGGGTGCGCGTTTGCGGGTTGAAGGCCACATCCGAGGCTTCATCATCATCCATGCCCGGCAGCGGTTTGGCGTCGATGTCCACCTGGTAATCCGGCAACCACACGCTTTCGCTACGCTCGGCGGTGCTTTCGAAGCCTTCTTTTACCCACAGTGCACCGCGGTCATCCCAGTGCATGGCCACGGCCACGCCATAGCCGATCACCGCCGCCACGGCCAGGCTGAAGGGCCAGCGCAGGTAGAAGCGACGCTTGGGAGTTGCCGGGGCGCTGGAGGAGGATGGCATGCGGTGATCCTGGGGAAATGGGCGTAGGTGCGCGCATTATCCGGATTGGGTGTGAAAAATCGGTAAACAGGGCCGGCCTCTTCGCCGGTAAACCCGTACCCAAGGTGCTGCACAGTATTCAAGGCCTGTGCAATCCCTGTAGGAGCGGGTTTACCCGCGAAGAAGGCGACGCGGTTTCGAGTTAAAGCACCCGGCTTTCGAAGCGGCTCACACCCGGCAGCTCCAGCACCAGCTCGTCACCGACATTGAACGGCCCAACGCCCGCCGGTGTACCAGTGAGGATCACATCCCCCGCCTGCAACGAGAAATGCGCTGCCATGTACTGAATCATCGGCACGATCGGGTTCAGCATCAGCGCGCTGTTACCCTCCTGGCGCACTTCGCCATTCACGGTCAGGCGCACCGGGATGTCTGTCACATCCTCGAAGCTGGCAGCCGAGACGAACGGTGGCAGCACGCAAGCGCCGTCAAAGCACTTGGCCAGCTCCCAGGGCAGGCCCTTTTCCTTCAGCTTGGCCTGCACGTCGCGCAGGGTCAGGTCCAGCGCCGGCGCGTAACCGGAAATGGCGTCCAGCACCTCTTCCTCGCTCGGATGGGTCGACAGCGGTTTGCCCAGCAGTACGGCAATTTCAACTTCATAGTGCACCGACCCACGCTCGGCCGGGATCTTGAAGCCACCTTCGGCCGGCACCACGCAGCTGCCCGGCTTGATGAACAGCAGCGGCTCGGTGGGGATCGGGTTGTCCAGTTCCTTGGCGTGCTCGGCATAGTTACGGCCGATGCACACCACCTTGCCCAGGGGGAAGTGAATGCGCGTGCCGTCTACGTACTGGTGCTGGTAACTCATGGCCGACTCCTCTGGATACTGCTTTTTATTCAGGTGCAAAGATCTTACCCGGATTCATGATGCCGTTAGGGTCGAACACGGCCTTTATTGCTTTCATGCAGGCGATTTCTTCAGGGGAACGGCTGTAGCTCAGGTAGTCACGCTTTGTCATGCCTACACCATGCTCGGCAGAAATCGACCCGTTGTAACGCTCGACAATCTCGAACACCCACTTGTTGACCTTGGCACACGAAGCGAAGAAGTCGTCCTTGCTCATATGCTCAGGCTTGAGGATGTTCAGGTGCAGGTTGCCGTCACCAATATGGCCGTACCACACCACTTCATAATCCGGATAATGTTCAGAGACGATGACGTCGATATCGCGCAGGAACGCAGGCACTTTCGAGACAGTGACGGAAAGGTCGTTCTTGTACGGTGTCCAGTGCGAGATGGTTTCCGACAGGTACTCGCGCAGCTTCCACAGGTTTTTCAGCTGGGTTTCGCTCTGGCTCATCACCCCATCCAGCACCCAACCCTGCTCGACGCAATGCTCGAAGGTAGCCAATGCTTCGTTGGCAACGTCTTCAGTGCTGGCCTCGAACTCCAGCAGCGCATAGAACGGGCAATCAGTCGCGAACGGCGCAGGTACATCGCCGCGCGCAAGGATCTTGGCCAGCCCCTTGTCGGAGAAAAACTCGAAAGCGGTCAGGTCCAGCTTGCCCTGGAAGGCGTGCAGCACCGGCATGATCGAGTCGAAGTCCGGTGTGCCCAGCACCATGGCGGTGAGGTTGCGCGGTGCGCGGTCCAGGCGCATGGTGGCCTCGACCACGAAGCCCAGCGTACCCTCGGCACCAATGAACAGCTGCCGCAGGTCGTAACCGGTGGCGTTCTTGATCAGGTCCCTGTTCAGTTCCAGCAACTCGCCCTTGCCGGTGACCACTTTCAGCCCGGCCACCCAGTTGCGGGTCATGCCGTAGCGAATCACCTTGATTCCGCCGGCATTGGTGCCGATATTGCCGCCAATCTGGCTGGAGCCGCTGGAAGCGAAGTCCACCGGGTAATACAGGCCTTGCTCTTCGGCGAAGGTTTGCAACTGGCGGGTGATGACCCCTGGCTGGCAAACCACAGTGCGGTCGAAAGCATTGAAGCCAAGGATCTGGTTCATGTAGTCGAAGGCGACCACAACCTCGCCATTGGCCGCCACCGCACCAGCAGAAAGCCCGGTACGCCCGCCAGAGGGCACCAGCGCCACCTGGTGCGCATTGGCCCAGTGCACAATGGCTTGCACCTGTTCTACCGTTTTGGGAAAGACGATGGCGCTGGGCGCGGGCGGGTAATGCTTGGTCCAGTCCTTGCCATACGCTTCGAGGGAAACCGGGTCAGTCAGGACCTTGCCCGGGTCGACAAGGGTCATCAGTTCTTCAATAACAGCGGGGCGGTTCATCGCTGGAACTCTCGACTTATTCATGGTCACCCTGAGCACTCTTCACCTGTCGGGATAAGCTCAGATTGTGTCGCGTATGCTAGCATAGCCCTCCCGCTGTTCATGCTAAGGCTGCCCTCGCGCCTGGCATCACCCCTCGCCAATTTATCTCCGGGATACAGGTTTACGCAGATGAGCAAGACTTCTCTCGACAAGAGCAAGATCCGGTTCCTTCTTCTTGAAGGTGTGCACCAGAACGCGGTCGATACCCTCAAGGCCGCCGGCTACACCAACATCGAATACCTCACTGGTTCGTTGCCGGAAGCCGAGCTGAAGGAAAAGATCGCCGATGCCCACTTCATCGGCATCCGTTCGCGCACCCAGCTCACCGAAGAGATCTTCGACTGCGCCAAGAAACTGGTCGCTGTTGGCTGCTTCTGCATCGGTACCAACCAGGTTGACCTGGAAGCTGCCCGCGAGCGCGGTATCGCCGTGTTCAACGCGCCATACTCCAACACCCGCTCGGTCGCCGAACTGGTACTGGCCGAAGCCATCCTGCTGCTGCGCGGCATCCCTGAGAAGAACGCCTCCTGCCACCGTGGCGGCTGGATCAAAAGTGCTGCCAACTCGTTCGAAATCCGCGGCAAGAAACTGGGCATCGTCGGCTACGGCTCGATTGGTACCCAGCTTTCGGTACTGGCTGAGAACATGGGCATGCAGGTGTACTTCTTCGACCCGCTGACCAAGCTGCCACTGGGCAACGCCGTGCAGGTCACCAGCCTGAACGAGCTGCTGGGCCTGGCTGACATCGTCTCGCTGCACGTGCCTGAGCTGCCATCCACCCAGTGGATGATCGGCGAGAAGGAAATCCGCTCGATGAAGAAGGGCGCGATCCTGATCAACGCCGCCCGTGGCACCGTGGTCGAACTGGACCACCTGGCCGCTGCCATCAAGGACAAGCACCTGATCGGCGCTGCCATCGACGTGTTCCCGGTCGAGCCACGCTCCAACGACGAAGAGTTCGAGAGCCCGCTGCGCGGCCTCGACAACGTGATCCTGACGCCGCACATTGGTGGCTCCACCGCCGAAGCCCAGGCCAACATCGGTCTGGAAGTGGCCGAGAAACTGGTCAAGTACAGCGACAACGGTACTTCGGTGTCCTCGGTCAACTTCCCGGAAGTGGCCTTGCCAGCGCACCCAGGCAAACATCGCCTGCTGCACATTCACGAAAACATCCCGGGCGTGCTCAGCGAGATCAACAAGGTCTTCGCCGAGAACGGTATCAACATCTCCGGTCAGTTCCTGCAGACCAACGAGAAAGTCGGTTACGTGGTGATCGACGTTGACGCCGAGTACTCGGACCTTGCGCAAGAGAAACTGCAGCAGGTCAAGGGCACCATCCGTTCCCGCGTCCTGTTCTAAGTCTGGGTGCAGCATGAAAAAGGGAGGCCATGAAGGCCTCCCTTTTTTATTTCACTTCAACCGTGATTTTCTTCGACTCGACGCTAGGCTTGAACGGCACGTGATACTGGTCACCCAGAATCAGTTGCAGGGTGTGCTTGCCCGGGGTCAGGGTGATGCTGGTTTCGGTCTGTGCCTTGCCGAAGTGCAGCACTTGCGGCCCTGCCGGCAGTGCGACGCCGGCCTCTGGCATCAGGCTGGTCGGCAGCGGCATGTCAGCCACGGGCTCCTTGTCGACATCCACCAGTAGATGGTGGTGCCCGGTGTGCGGTGTTTGATCGCCCGCAGGCTTGAGGCCCATACCCTCGATGCCGAACTTGACGGTGAAGGTCTTGTCGACCGTGGCACCATCGGCGGGGGAAACGATGAAGACCTTCGCCTCCTTGGGCGGCTCCTGGCTCTTCAGGGCGTCTGCGGCACTGGCGAACACCGACGCTCCCATCAGCAGACCGGCAACGGCAGCACGCGAAAATAGGCTGTTCATTCACTTCTCCTGTGATTCACTTATTGACCGCAGCCTGTCATCCAAAAGCGGCGGTAGTTCACCTTAGTTGAAATAACCGCCAAGGTGTTCACATTGCCTGACAGAAATATTTCAGTCAGGGTTAAACAATGCCGAGGCTTGAAGGTCATAGGCTGCGCTCGATCACGGCGAGGAAGAAAGCCGTGGCGACCGTTTTCAATCTGCAAAAAGAAAAGGGGCATACATGCGTTCGACCATAGGTGTACTGCTGGCAGTACTGATCAGTCCATTGGCTCAGGCGGAGCTGATCGACGAAATCGCCGACCGGGGCGAACTGCGCATTGCCATACAAGCCGACAACTCGCCCTACGCTTTCAAACAAGACGACCATCTGACAGGTTTTGACATCGAATTTGGCCAGGCCCTGGCCAAGGAACTGGACCTGCGCGCCGAGTTCGTCGAAGCCCCGGCGACCGAAGTGCTGGCGGGTGTCGAGAGTGGCAAGTACGACATCGCACTCACCCCGTCGAGTGATTCGCTCACAGGCGACGGCCCGCTCGATGTGAGCCGGCCGATTGGCGAGAAGAAGCTGGTGATCCCGTTCCAGAAGGACAACCCGGCTTTTGAAAGCGCGGTAAACAATGCGTTGCAGCGCTTGAAGGACAGTGGCCGGACTGGCGAGCTTGAGCAGAAGTGGTTCAAGGGTGTGCAGGAGACTGCAGGCGGGCAGTAAGGTCTTATTTGCAACCTGTACCCGCTAATACAGTGGCGGCGGCAACGGTGAACGGCGGGTGGAAATTGGCCAGCAGGGCCGGCCTCTTCGCGGGTGAACCCGCTCCTACACGACGGGCTGTGTCCAACCACCGATGTGTACCCACCACCGATCTGTGTAGGAGCGGGTTTACCCGCGAATGCGGTGGCGGCGGCAACGGTGGACAGCGGGTGGAAATTGGCCAGCAGGG